>CAMOLN010000146.1 GCA_946618745.1 uncultured Alphaproteobacteria bacterium
CAGGTAATGTCGGCTTGAGTTAGTTCTTCTTCACTACAGCCGCAAATTCCCAAATAATAATCAAAAAATTCGATAATTTCATTATTGAAAATTAAGGGCAGATGAGATGGATTTTTCATTATACTATCAGCGGCCATTTTGGCTGTTTGTGCCGCAAGAGAAGCATTGCGAATGCGAAAAGGAAGACCGGTTATTGAATTGTTTAATTCAATATTTTCTCCGCAAGCAAAGATATCTTTGATATTGGTTTGCATAAATTCATTAACCTTGATTCCTCCGCTTTCTCCCAGTTTGATGTCGGCAGTAACCGGAAGGCGAACTTCGTTATGCGAGCCAGTAGTAATAATCGCCATATCATAGTTATGACGTGAGCCATCGGATAATATTACATAGTGAGGGTAAAATTCTTTTACGGTGATTGACGTTAATACTTTAACTGAATTTTCAATGAGTTTTTTTTGCACCAATGAGGCAAATTCCGCATCAACATAACTCAACAGATGGGATGATTTTTCGATAATGGTAACTTTAGCATTATTGGCAGCAAAAGCGGCGGCGGTTTGAATACCCAGACGACTGCCGCCGAGGATAATTATTTTTTGGGCCTTCATTCCCCAAAAGTAATCATTAACCCGACGGGCTGCTTCGGTATTATGAAGGGTGAAGATATTATCGCCTAAAATTCCTTTGATGTCGGGGCGCAAATGCAAAGGTGAGGTGGCAAAAATCAGTTTATCATAGGGAAGTTTACGTTTGTTACTTAAATGAAGAATTTTAATTTTACTGTTAATTTGCAAGATATCAATATCCAGCAAAAGTTCAAGATTGAAAACCTTCTGTAATAGTTGAGGAGAGGCTGCTTTTAAGTCATTGATATCGGTAATATTACCCTGTAAAAAATCGGGTATTCCGCAAACGGCATTCCCCAGTTCGGTAGATTTGGCTATAATGGTTATGCGATTTTTTTCACTTTCACGACGCAGATGAGCGGCAGCGGTAATGGCATTAAGCGAACCGCCGATTATGACTATATGCATGGTATTTTTCCTTATATTAAATTGGCTGATGTATAAATAGTCATATTTCATGCAAATTTAAGGTATAAAAAAACAGCAACTGTAATCACTTACAGTTACTGTTTTTACACCATCTCAGGATATTTGCCACGAAAGCATCAGCTTTGTTAAGGCTCAAATGACCATCATCTCCTTTGAGTTGACCTTCGGCATCTACCCCTATCTTGGCATCCGGTTCATTGACAGCAAAGATGCTATCCAGAGCTTGTTCAATATTATCCGGTGAAAGTCCGCCGGAATAGCCTTGCGGTATATTGGAAAAAACTGCCGGTTGCCACTGTTGAGCCGGCTTTCCTTCGCCATGGGATTCATCATACAGAAGATCGAAACATATCCTATATCGTTTGTAAAATTCATGGATGAAATCTCGATTGGCATCATTGTAGGTAAAAATAAACCGACGAGAGTTGAAGCTATTGATTACCCAATATAACTTATCCATATCGGGAGCTTGCTCGCGCCCGATAAGAAAATTAAGCTGAATACGTTCCACATCCAATCCTCCGCCGTTGCCGTAAAATCCTATAAGATTGATAAGTTCAAGCGGAAAAATACCGGCACAAATCTGTTCAACCCAACCGGGGTTGACATGGAGAGACACGCGAATCGGAGTGTGGTTAGTATAGAAAGCTTGCTTATGCAACTCCATAAGCCATTGGTAACGTTCGGAACCATAAAAAGCCTTGGTAGGTGATACTTGAATTCCAAGTTCAATCTCAATTCCTGAGGAATGGTAATATTTGCGAATTAACGCAATAAGACCTTTAATATCAGTATGCTCATTAGCACCTGATATGGTAATTTTTGGTTTTAATAACATAATTATATAGAATTAAAAATTAATATTGTCTCGATTAGTAATAGCTTTGATTAGATTTGTCAAGAATAATAAAAATGCTTGACAGGTTGAAAAAAAGGTTTTATAAGCACTGTAAATTTTCGAATTAAATCAGGAGAAAATTTATCACTCTACGGAGTGCCGCCAGTCAGCGAGGGTTCGCACACTGGCGTGTAGTTGTTTATATATATAACAAAGGTCAAAAAACAGTGTTTGAGAGTTTGAGCGATAAACTAACATCAATTTTTAATAAAATCACCTCGCGCGGCGTGTTGAGTGAGGCGGATATTGATGCTACCATGCGTGAAATTCGTATTGCATTGCTGGAAGCTGATGTTTCGTTGCCGGTAGTGAAAGATTTTATTGCTCAAGTTAAAGAACAAGCTAAAGGCGAGAAAATTGTCAGATCAATTCAACCCGGGCAGATGGTGATAAAAATTGTTCATGATGAGTTGTTAAAATTGCTCTCATCGGAAAATGAACAGCTTAATCTTAATACTCCGGCGCCGGCAGTGATATTGATGGTGGGATTACAAGGTTCGGGTAAGACTACTACTGCCGCCAAAATAGCAAAACGTTTGGCTGATAAACAACGTAAAAAAGTTTTGTTGGCATCTTTGGATATTTATCGTCCGGCTGCACAATTACAGTTGGAACAGTTGGCAAAGCAAATCGGCGGTTACAGTTTACCGATTGTGGAAGGAGAGAAACCGGAAGCAATTACCAAAAGAGCTTTGGATTATGCCAAAAAAGGGGTTTTTGATGTGGTTATTCTTGATTCGGCCGGTCGTTTGCACATTGATCAGCCTTTGATGGATGAAGTTAAACAAGTTAAAAAGATTGCCAATCCGATTGAGGTTTTGCTTTGTGCCGATGCGATGATCGGTCAAGATGCTTGTATTGTGGCAAAAGAATTTAATGAACAAATCGGTATTACCGGTTTGGTTTTGACCAGAATTGACGGTTCATCGCGTGCAGGTGCGGCTTTATCAATGAAAATGGTAGCTCAAGTTCCGATTAAATTTTTAGGATTGGGCGAAAAATTAGACGAGTTGGAAGAATTTCATGCCGACAGATTGGCAGGTCGCATTTTAGGGCAGGGCGATGTTGTTTCTTTGGTGGAAAAAACCATGGAAACCATTGATAAGGAAGAGACCGAAAAATTAGCAGCTAAAATGATGAAAGGTGCATTTACCTTAGAAGATATGTTGGCACAACTTAAACAAATTCAAAAATTAGGTTCTATCGGCGGCATTATGGGAATGTTGCCGGGAATGGGAAAATTCACGGCTGCGGTTGAAGCTGCGGGCGGTGATAAAATTATTAAAAAACAAGAGGCGATTATTCTTTCAATGACACTCAAAGAAAGAAAAAATCCCGATATCATAAAGGCCTCGCGCAAAAAGAGAATTGCGGCAGGGGCCGGCGTGGAAGTTCATGATGTCAACAAATTGCTCAAATCTTATGAGCAGATGTCGGCTATGATGAAGCAAATGGGCAAATTCGGCGGAATGACAAAACTGCTGGGATCTGCCATGTTAAAAAAATCTCCGTTCGGTAATCCGTTCGGAGGAATGGGTGGTAAATTTCCTTTTTAAGGAATTTGCTTTAACTTAAAATATAACGAAAGGAAAATGAATAAATGTCAGTACGTATCAGATTGTCTCGCGGCGGTTCAAAAAAGCGTCCGTTTTATAAGGTTGTTGCTGCCGACAGCAGAGCTCCTCGCGACGGA
>CAMOLN010000147.1 GCA_946618745.1 uncultured Alphaproteobacteria bacterium
TAGGATAAAGTTACCTCAACACTTTGAGGGTCGACAATTTTCCATTGTTTTAATTCAAAAGGATTGTTGGCAAAAACCAAAGTAATCGGTCCGGTATCGCTCTTTTCTTTCATTTCCAGAGTTATCATTGTGGAACCTTTATCCTGATAAAAATCAACAATCTTCAAAGCGCCGCCTTCAAGTTTTATTTTATCGGTCAAAATTAAAGATAAAGGAATATCGCTGTATTCAATATTAGTAATTTGATCCAAATCCAGATCTTTATAAGTAATCAAATCACCATTGCCGACGATCAAAACATTGGTCGGTTCAGCATATTCCATGCGAATTTTGTTGGGCTTTTTGATAAATATGCGACCTTCGGCAGTAGCTCCGTTAGAAGCCATTTGCACAAATGTAGCCTTAAGACTGCTCAATGAATTGAGATAGTCTTCGATTTTTTTGATATCTTGCGAAGTTATGGCTTGAGCATTAAACGACCACAACAGAGCAAGTGCAAGTCCAATCATTTTTTTCATTGTAAAAGCCCTTTCAGGTTAACCAATTCAGTGTATAATATAGTTATTTTCTTTTATAAGTCCAGTAAAACAAAAACCCCTGTCAACATTTAAAACGTTGACAGGGGCAAAAAAGTTCATTTTTTAATAACCACCGCAGCCACAACCTTTGTGAGTATTAGTGGTTTCTTTTTCCGAGGATGCTTCTTTAGAGGAACTTTTAGAACCGGCAGAAGCATTTTTTTGAGCAGATTCATTATCTCTCATATCTTTACACATGTTTGTTTCTCCTTAAAATTTGAGTTATACCCCAGGGCAAAAAACAAATAAACATTTTATATTGGTAAACAAGCTAAACTTTAAGGTTACATATTACGATGATAAAATATACCATCGCTAAATCCTTGAATAGAATCGTCATTCTCTGCCATAGCTAATCGTTTTAGGGCATAGGCAACATATTCTTTTTCTTTTTCGATGCCGATAAAATGCCTTTTCAATTTTTTGGCTACCACCGCAGTAGTACCCGAGCCGACAAAAGGATCAAAAACAACATCGCCTTCATCTGAAGATGCTAAAATCAGTTTGGCTATCAGTTTCTCGGGTTTTTGAGTGGGATGAGGAGTATTTTCAGGCATAGACCAAAACGGCACGGATATATCAGTCCAGATATTTGACGGACAAGTTAATCTCATTTTATTTTCATTGTTTTGAAACCAATCTTTCGGTTGGCCTCTTTTATCTTTGTAAGGAGCCAAAACAGGACGGAGAATTTTAACCTTATCAATATTAAATTTATAATTTTTGCTTTTGGTAAAAAACCATATATCTTCTAAGCAATTTTTCCAATTTTTCAGTGCGCCGCGTCCTTTTTCACGCTCCCAAGAAATTCGATTTTGCAAAACAAAATATTTTCCGGCAACAAACGGCACAGATATTGAAGATTTCCAATCTGTGCAAATATATATTGAAGCATTGTCTTTTAATAAACGTGCGGTTTTTTTTAACCAACTGTCAAGCCATGCGGAATATTTATCGTTTGACATTTCTTTAAAAGCAGATGAGCCAAAACTTTTGTTAAGATTATAAGGAGGATCAACAATCATTAAATCGATACATTTATCAGGCATAAAATCTATAGCTTTAAAAGTGTCTTGCCAGATAATTTTATCATTGATTTTGGTTATAGCTTGCTTTTTATCAAGTATAATAGCGCTTTCAAGCAATGAATCCTGCTCTTTTTTACTTAAAGTAATGGTTTTGTTTCGAGGAGCCTTTAGCAATCATTCCTCACCGAATTTGTTATTTATCAATTCAGCAATGGCCGTTAAGGCTTCTTTGGCTTGATTACCTGAAGTCAGAACTTTTATTGTGGTACCTTTAGAGGCAGCTAACATCATCAAACCCATAATCGAATGACCGCTCACTTGCTGGCCGGAACGTTCAACCACAACTTCGGCATCAAATTTTTCAGCAGTTTTAACAAATGAAGCAGCTGCGCGAGCGTGTAAACCTTTGAGATTGCGAATCTCCAACTCTTGAGATAAAGATTTAGTCATATTATTTTCCTAAAAGCTGAGATGCAATGTTGATATATTTCTTTCCGGCTTCTTGAGCTGCTTCAACGGTTTTTTTCATATTATTGTCTTTACGAAGTGATGCAATTTTGATAAGCATAGGCAAATTTATTCCCGCCAAAATTTCAACATTGGCTCGGTCCATCATTGAAATCGCCAAATTAGAAGGAGTGCCGCCAAACATATCAGTAAGCAAAATAACCCCTTCTCCGCTATTTGTTTCATTGACTTTGCTTAGAATCTCGCTTCGACGCATTTCCATATCATCATTAGGCCCTATACAAACAGTATCAACCTGTTCTTGGGGACCGACAACATGTTGCATGGCCGACACAAACTCTTTAGCCAAATTTCCATGTGTAACCAGCACCAATCCTATCATTTTAAACTCCGTTTATTTAACGTTTTTTTCGCCGTTATTCCAAATTTTTACAGCACCGAAACTCTTAAGCAATTCATCACGGCTCTTAGCTTTTACTAATTCATCAGCACGTGTCTGCTTGCCGTTAAAGACTATTTCTTCAACATTTTCAACCGGAACACCATAAATTCGCTCAACCATTTTGCCTTTTAATTCAACAATCATCACAAATTCCGATTCGGCTAAAGGTTCAACAGTTTCTTCCATAATATTATCCAAACGAACTGCTAAATGGGCATCTCTCTTCAATAAAGCTGTTTTTTTGCCGTCAAATTGCAACACCGGATCTTCCGGAGTGCCGGAACGAGCATCAATAAAAATCGCCAACTCGCCGTATTTGTTTTCAATAATCTCAAAGAAATCTTGTTTTTCAATTAAAGTATAGTATTGCGTTTCCATATTAAAAATCCTCTGTTGCAAAATTATTGAACTTATTTTATAACAATAACATCAAACTGTCAATTTTAGGTTAATAAGTTATGCAAAAAACTGCGATAAAATTTATTTGGCATTATCTCAAAATTTTCAAATTGATGCTTGTTTTGATTTTGACGCTTATGTCTCTATCAAGATTGCTGGAACAGGGGGCACAGTACTATTTTGCCAAATTATTTGAACATATTGCTTCTGCTGTTGGGCAAGCTGATTATTGGCAAATTACTTTTGATTTCATCGTTATAATCACTGTTTTAGCATTGCTTGGCGGATTTCTTAGGATGTTAGCTGATTGGTTTTCTTCCAGATTAGTACCTCACATTCGCTCCGTAGTTATACGTGATACATTTGATTATGTTAATAAACAATCTATTTCTTATTTTGTCGGCGAAATGACCGGTAATATTTCCAATAAATTTCACCAGTTGCAAAATGGAGTAATTGATTTTTTCGTTCAAATTCATGGTTTTCTTCATGATACATTATATACGGTAATTACCATTGGTATTCTGACATATCTAAATTGGATGCTTGGATTATGCATGATTTTATGGGTAGCGTTAATGGTATATCAAGGATTTCGGTTTGGACGTAAGCGTGCAACTTTATCCAAACAAACTTCAACTCTTTCCAGTCAAACTAATGCTCAAATTATAGATTCGATCGCTAATTATGCGGAAATCAAAAGTTTTGCTAATTAC
>CAMOLN010000148.1 GCA_946618745.1 uncultured Alphaproteobacteria bacterium
AATATTATCAAAGTTGCATTGAACCATCCGGATGATATTTTGCACTTATCCCTCAGCACTACTGATTCTGTGTCTGCATCTCAAATACAAAATATCATGGATTTCTTAAAATTACCGCGTCGCTTGGCACATCATCTGGAAAAATTGGTTAATGGGTTGCATCGTGCATTTTTGGATTTAGATGCAACCATGATTGAAATTAATCCTGTCGGGGTGCTCCCCGGCGGAGAATTATGTGCGCTCGATGCCAAGATATCTTTAGATGATAATGCTTTGTTTCGCCACCAAAATATTGCTGTTCTCCGTGATGACAGTGATTTAGGCGAGCGTGAGCTGCAAGCTCAAAGATATAAATTTACTTACCATGAATTTGATGGAACGGTAGGCTGTATTGTTAACGGTGATGGGGTAGCTCTGTCGGTAATGGATCTGCTGAAAGATCATGGCAGCGGAGCAGCTTGTTTTATCAATGTAAAAGGCGGTGTTGATAAAGATAAAATAGCCAATGGTATCAAACTTATCATGACCAATCCTCGAGTTGAAGGAATATTGCTTAATATTTTAGGTGGATTTGTCCGTTGTAATTTAATTGCTGATGGTATTATTGCGGCAGCATCAGAGGCCGGGCTTAATGTCCCGATGGTAATCCGTTTTGAGGGAACTAACAAGGATATGGCGCGTGAAATATTAAATAATTCCCATTTACCGGTTGTTTGGGCCGATACTCAGGAAGATGCAGTTGAACAGCTGCTTAAATTGATGAGGGAGGCGGCATAATGTCTGTTTTTGTTAATAAAAATACTAAAGTTGTTTGCCAAGGCATTACCGGAACTCAAGCCTCATTCCATGTCAAAAATTCTCTTGATTACGGGACTAAAATTGTTGCCGGAGTGGTTCCTGAAAAAGGCGGAAGTTTACATCTCGGGTTGCCGGTTTTTGGCACTTTGCGTGAAGCTGTTGAACAGACCGGTGCCGAAGCTACGGTTATGTATGTTCCGGCTCCGCAATTAAAAAAAGCAGTGCGTGAAGCTGTAGAAGCCGAGCTTAGTTTGGCGGTTAGTATTGCCGCAGATGTTCCTCTTAGTGATATGTTGGAAATTAAAGCAATGTTGCGTGGAAGCAAAACCAAACTTATCGGACCCAATACCCCCGGTATCATTACTCCGGGAGAGGCTCGTTTGGGTATATTCCCGGTTGATATACATAAAAAGGGGCATATCGGAGTTGTGTCCCGTTCTTCCACATTGACTTATGAAGCAGTTTTGGCCATTAGTCGTGCCGGCTTGGGACAATCCACCGTAATAGGTCTGGGTGACGATATGTTAATCGGTATGGATTTTATTGAGGTTATTGATGCGTTTAATCATGATCGCTCAACCAAAGCCGTGGTCATGATCGGGCAGTTAAGCGGACCTTTTGAAGAAGTAGCCGCAGATTGGTATAAACGTCAAATTAATAAAAAACCTGTTATAGCTTTTGTCGCCGGCAATGCGATTCCTTTTAGTCATAATATGGGTTATGCCGGTGACGTTTTGACCAATGGCTATGTCTCGGTTCAGGATAAAAAAGATGCTCTTTCCGCTGCCGGTATGATTGTTGTTGATCATCTTAACGAAATAAGTCAGGTACTTTCCGAGTTGAAATGACAATATGGCAAAAGTTTATTAATTTTATATTGCCGCCGCGTTGTGCTTTATGCGGACACATTATGAATGTTGATAAAGGACTTTGCGATTCTTGTCTTCAAAATATTGAATTCTTAAAACCGCCGATTTGCTACCATTGCGGTCATCCTTTAGGCGAAGCAACACATAATGTAAACGGACATTTACTATGCGGTAACTGTCTTAAAACCAAACGTCGGCCTTTTCGCTTTGTGCGTTCAGCTTTTGCTTATGATGAATTGTCGAAAAAAATGATTTTGGATTTTAAATTTTATGATCGCACTGATTTGGCAAATTTGCTGGCCAAAATGCTTTATGTTGCCGGAGAGGATATATTCAAATCCGGCATTGATGTGATTATCCCGGTGCCTCTGCACTATACGAGATTGATAAAACGCAAATATAATCAATCATCTTTATTGGCTAAAGAATTGGGGAAACTCATCGGGGTAAAGGTTGACAATTTTTCGTTGCATAAAAATCGCCGCACCAAACCGCAAACTGAATGTTCGGGCTCTGCTCGTCTTAATAATCTTAAAGGCGCCTTTACGGTTAAACATCCCGATAAAATAAAAGGAAAAAGAATTTTGCTGATTGACGATGTATTGACTACCGGATCAACCTTAAAAGAATGTTGTGTGGCTCTGAAACGCGCCGGAGCCAAATCGGTTGACGGTCTCACGGTTTCAAGAGTTTTACGTTAATATCATAATAAAGCAGATGAAATTGATTTAGATGATGAAATCCTCCCCCGGTAAGTCCGGGGCAGTTACTCAAGCAGAAATTGGGATAAAAGAAAAGGGGCGATCCTCACGGATGGCCCCTTTATAACAGATGAATAACTGAGTTCAGAATTCATCTATTACTGTAATTTCCACGCACCCCTCGGGATAGTGGAGCGTGATTTTGCTCCTGTTTCCGAGAGTGGTCTCACCCTCTTTATCATAGGGAGACCTTTCGTGATTCACCTCATAAGAGGTGAATCCATTTGCTTTGAAACAAACATCGGGATGCCTCCCACTGAGGACAACGTTGTCGTCCTCCAATATTGAGCTATTTATGACACACAAGGTGTCTTTTTCAGCAAGAAGGATGATGTTCCTTCCTTGCATAGCCCCCCTCCATTTGAAGTTGAGGGGGATTTTCATATCTCCCTTCACCTCGTACAACTTGCACGAGGTGATTCCTTCAGTTAATCCTCCATCCCAGCTGATTAGGGATGTGTCAATTGTTGTGGCTGTGGCTGTGGCTGGGGTGCTCACCACTCTAGTGCATTCTTCTTCATAGCCGCCGTTGTTGCAGCTGATGGCGATGACGGCAAGGATGGCGATGATGATGATGATGTTTTTCATTTTTCTTAAAGACGCTTTATACGTGCTGTCCCCACGTTTTTCTTGGCATTAATCCCATAAGTTACGCTGTAAAAGCTTGCCAAAGGCTCTCGCGGGAAAAAAATAATAATAAACACATATATAACTTACACTATTATCATACCATAATTTTACCCCCCCCCGCAAGTGTTTTTTTATTCAATAAAATCAATAAGTTATATCATAATTTTCAATTTAAACCTTATTTTCCGAGTCGTTATTTTACTATTATCCTGCCTTAATTGACACCCCCTTAATGTCATTGCGAGGAGCAAAGCGACGTGGCAATCTCGGCTTATTTTTCTCTGTCATTCTCGGGCTGTCTTTTTTATGTCATTCTCGGGTTTAACCCGAGAATCCAAATAATATGATGATTCTTTTGTTTTGGATTCTCGGATCAGGTCGCTATCGCGACACGTCCGAGAATGACTGAATAGACCGAGATCCCCACGTCGGTCGTAATACTCCCTCCTCGTGATGACATAAAAGGGTTTGGGCATAGGCAGATAAATCCAGGGTTTGGGATTTATGAGCCAAGCGGAAAAAGCAAACATTAAAACG
>CAMOLN010000149.1 GCA_946618745.1 uncultured Alphaproteobacteria bacterium
AATAAAAAAACCGCCACAAGGACGGTTTTTTCTTATTGGCGGGAGTGACGGGGCTCGAACCCGCGACCTTCTGCGTGACAGGCAGACGCTCTAACCAGCTGAGCTACACCCCCAAAGGTGATTATCCTTATAAACATTAAAAAAAATAATTGCAAGTATTTTTTTTTGATTTTCATAATTTATTCACTTTTAAATGTTACACTCAAGGAAATTGTGCGCATAAAACCATTTATATACTTTATTTTTTATAGGGTATTGATAAATTGGTCGAGTTTTGAACAAAAGGAATTGATGAATGGTTAAATTACCGGTCATGAATAAACATCGGATGGTGGAGGTTTGCTATTTCTGTGCGATAATAGTAGCTTTTGTCTTATCTTTGATTCATAATAATCGAGTTGAGGCCTCAACCGATTCTAAAGATTATTTTACTTATTTGATGGAATCGGAAGAAGATGCTGTAAGTGAGGTTGAAGATAATTTTGTTGAAAGTGAAGAAGTTGCCGAAGATGTTCAGGATAATATCAAGGCTATGTTTGAAGTCGTTGATAATATGGTAAAATATGAGAGTGTCGAAAAAGAAATTTTGGTACAAAAGGGCGACACACTTATTTCAGCTTTGACCAAAGCCGGTATTACTCGTGAAGCGGCTAATAAAATTTATTATTCCTTAAAATCGGATTTTAATCCCAGTTCTTTGCGTGCCGGGCAAAAGATAAAGACAATTATGTCTGTGAATACTCAGGATTCTACGGTTCCGGCCGAACTTGATTATATGGTAATTGATATAAACCCGGGTGAAAGAGTCATTACCGCGCGTAATCATGATAAATTCGAGACTTTTATTGAACAAGATGAATTGATTGAAAAAACTGAGGCATTGCATGGAGTTATCAACGGTAATTTATCAAAATCAATGCAAAATGTCGGAGTGCCGATGCGAGCAGTAAATAATTTTATCAATTTGTTTGCTTATGCGGTTGATTTTAAACGCGATGTTAAAAAAGGTGATAAATTCGAAATTGTTTATGACAGTCAAGTTAATAAAGATGATAAGCTGATTAAATGCGGTAAAATTATTTATGCCGGATTGGTGTTGCGCAAGCAAAAAATTGCTTTGTATCGTTATGAAGATACAAAAGGCGGAGTTGATTATTATACCGCCGGAGGTCAAGCCTTAAAGCGTACGTTGGATCGTAAACCTTTGGCGTTTCGTAATGCACGCATATCATCGCCTTTCGGGCGCAGATTGCACCCGATTTTGAAAAAGCATATAATTCACTGGGGAGTAGATTATGCTGCTCCGCATGGAACACCTATTTATGCCGGAGGTGACGGAGTCGTTCAGGCGGCAAAATATAACGGTGGTTATGGTAATTATATAAAAATTCGTCATAATTCGGAATTTTCAACTGCTTACGGGCATATGAGCCGCTTTGCCAAAGGTATGCGTTCGGGGGTTAGAGTTACTCAAGGGCAGATTATCGGTTATGTCGGTTCGACCGGTCGTTCAACCGGACCGCATTTGCACTATGAGGTTATTCAAAACGGTAAAAGAGTTAATCCGCGTACGATTAAAGCTTCAACCGGTGAGAATTTGAGCGGACAGGCTTTGAATAAATTTAAGCAAAAAGTTGAACAGGTTAATAAAGAATATGTTGATGCTTTTTCCGGTCAGGCAACTGCTAAATTAGCGCAGAAATAAAATACGATAACTAGTTGTTAATGTTGCTTTTTTTTGAGATAAAAAAGTAATAAAAAAACGAACGTTTAAATCAATTAGATTGAAAAGAAAAATTTTAGATAAAAACAAAGCAACGTATTTAGATTCTTAAGGTCTAAACAGCTATTTAGTAATTTCTCAAAAAAGTGCTTGCTTTTAATAAAAATTGTGCTATGAATCGCGCGTGTTTAAACATAAGATAATGCATTATTATTCACAGGCTTATTCCAATCAAATCAATGGTTTGTGCGGGGTAGCATCTTAAAGCGAATCGCGAAAAAAGAATCGTTTTTTTTATTTATATAAAAATTGTTGTAACCTCTCGCGTGCGGGGTTTAGGCTTTGAGTCTAATGGTATTGGCGCGGGATTTTTAGCTAAAAAGGAATATAATACTATGAAAGAGTCTTATACGAGCAAAAGACGTGTAAGAAGAAATTTCGGCAGAATCGATGCTGTGGCTGATATGCCCAGTTTGATTGAGGTTCAGACCGGTTCTTATAACAATTTTATTTCCGCCGACGGACATGATAACAGCGAATTCGGGTTGGAAGAAGTTTTCAAATCAATCTTTCCGATCAGAGATTTTTCGGGCAACGGTGAGTTGGAATTCGTAAAATATGAGTTGGAAACTCCTAAATATGATGTTGATGAATGTATTAAGCGTGATATGACTTATGCCGCACCGGTTAAGGCTACTTTGCGTTTGGTAGTTTGGGATGTTGATGAGGCAACCGGTGCCAAGTCAATTCATGATATTAAAGAGCAAGATGTTTATATGGGCGATATCCCGTTGATGACAGATAAAGGAACATTTATTTTCAACGGAACCGAGCGCGTAGTTGTTTCACAGATGCACCGTTCGCCGGGTGTGTTCTTTGATCATGATAAAGGCAAAACCATAGCTTCCGGTAAATATTTGTTTGCAGCTCGCATTATTCCTTATCGCGGTTCGTGGTTGGATTTTGAATTTGATGCCAAAGATTTGGTTTATGTTCGTATTGACAGACGCCGCAAATTGCCGGTTACTTCGTTATTATATTGCTTGTATTCCAAAGATACCGAAGAAAAAATGAAGAAATTGGAAAAACAGGGCAAATATATGGAGCGCTCTGCAATTAAAGGTATGGATAAAGAAGAAATATTGAATTATTTCTATGATATTGATACTTATGAAGCTGATAAAAAAGGCTGGAAAGTTAAATTTGAGCCGGCAAGATTAAAGGGCGTTAAGTTTGATTTTGATTTGGTAGATGCCAACAGCGGTAAAACCGTTTGGGAAGCCGGCAAAAAATTGAATGCCCGTTTTGCTCAAAAATTAGCGGATAATGGTTTGGAATATTATCGCGTTGCCGATGAAAAGATTATCGGCAAGTTTTTAGGTGCTAATTTGCTTGATGCCAAGACCGGTGAAGTTTTGGCGGAAGTCGGCGATGAAATTACCAAAGATTTGTTGGATAAGATTAAAGAAAAGAAAATTAAAGAAGTTAAGACTTTGTTTATTGACGGAGTTAATGTAGGACCATATATCCGCAATACTATGGCTGCTGATAAAAATTCATGCCGCGAAGAAGCTTTATTGGATATTTATCGCGTTATGCGTCCGGGCGATCCTCCGACATATGAAGCAGCCGATGCTTTATTGTATAGTTTGTTCTTTGATAAAGACAGATATGATTTGTCTTCGGTTGGTCGTGTAAAAATCAACTCGGCTATGGATATTTCATTTGATGATGCTCCGGATACTTTAGGAACTTTGCGCAAAGATGATATTTTGCGTATTGTTAAACACATGGTTGAGTTGCGTGACGGCAAGGGCGAGGTTGATGATATTGACCACTTGGG
>CAMOLN010000150.1 GCA_946618745.1 uncultured Alphaproteobacteria bacterium
GGCGCTTTAGTCGCCTGTAAATTCGGCGCAGCCTCATGCCGTTTTAATATTTGCCTGCTTGGCGAATATCCCAACAATTTTTGGTTACTTTTTGTTGCCAAAAAGTAACATAATAATAAAAAAAATAAGCCGAGATCACCACGTCAGTCGTTGCCACTCCCTCCTCGTGATGACATTTATTTTTTTTGGTTACTTTTTGTTGTCAAAAAGTAACGTAAATAAACCAGTCCAATGACTTTTAGTTACTTTTTGCTTTTCAAAAAGTAATATAAATAAACAGGTCTGAAAAGGTGTTATCCTTAAAAAACAACAAAAAAGCCGAGAAAAATGATATTTCCACGGCTTTAATAAATCAAGCTAAACGGCTTTTTTAGTCGTAGTTTTGGCCTTAACAAAACTCGGTTTCTTCCCTTCGTTAATTACCTTATCGTTAATCACGATTTCCGCAACGTCATGTTTATCCGGAATTTCATACATTAATTCCAATAAACATTCTTCCATAATCGCTCTCAGCCCGCGAGCACCGGTTCTGCGTTCAATCGCTTTCTTGGCAATTGCCGCCAAAGCCGGTTTTGTAAAGGTCAGTTCCACATTTTCCATACCAAACATGGCTTTATATTGCTTAACCAAAGCATTTTTGGGCTCGGTCAATACTTTAATTAAAGCATTCTCATCTAAATCATCTAATGTCGCAATAACCGGCAAACGTCCGACAAACTCCGGAATCATTCCGTATTTTAACAAATCTTCCGGCTGCACATCTTTAATAATCTCGCCGATATTCCTATTTTCTTTAGAAGCCACTTTAGCTCCGAAACCGATTGATGTTTCTTTGCCTCGACGCCCTACAATTTTTTCTAATCCGGCAAAAGCTCCGCCGCAAATAAACAAAATATTAGTAGTATCAACATGCAAAAATTCCTGTTGCGGATGTTTGCGCCCTCCTTGCGGCGGAACATTCGCCACCGTGCCTTCGATAATTTTCAATAAAGCCTGTTGCACCCCTTCACCGGACACATCGCGAGTGATGGAAGCGCTGTCTGATTTACGGGTAATCTTGTCGATTTCATCAATATAAACAATGCCGCGTTGAGCTTTTTCAATATCGTAATTGGCATTTTGTACCAGTTTGAAGATGATATTTTCAACATCTTCACCTACATAACCGGCTTCGGTTAAAGTCGTAGCATCTGCAATAGCAAAAGGAACATCCAATATTTTTGCTAAAGTTTGAGCCAATAAAGTCTTACCCGAGCCGGTTGACCCGATAAGAATTACATTGGATTTAGCAATATCAACATCGGGATGCTGACTTGAATTAAGTCTTTTATAATGATTATAAACTGCTACAGCCAAAACTTTTTTGGCATGTTCTTGCCCGATAACATATTGATCTAAAAATTCTTTAATTTTAACCGGTGTCGGCAATCCTTCAAAATCAATACCTTTTTCTTTCTTTTCTATTTCCTTGATTTCATCCGATACAATGTTTATACAAACTTCAATACATTCGTCACAAATATAAACACCGCGTCCGGCTACTAATTTTTTAACTTCATCTTGGCTTTTGCCGCAAAAGGAACAATGCAGTTTTTCATCACTCATAACTTTTATCCTTATTTGATCTCTTCGCGAGAGGTTACTACATGGTCAATCAGACCGAATTTCAAAGCCTCATCAGGGCTCATAAAATTATCACGCTCCATTGCCGCTTCAACTGATGCCAGCTTCTTGCCGGTATGATGAGCATAAATTTGATTCAAACGTTTCTTCATATCTAAAATTTCTTTAGCATGAATTTCAATATCAGTAGCTTGACCGCGAAAACCTCCCGATGGTTGATGAATCATAATTCGAGAATTAGGCAAAGCAAAACGCTTGCCTATGGCTCCGCCGGCTAACAGCAACGAGCCCATAGAACAAGCCTGACCGATACACAAAGTATTTACATCACAAGAAATATATTGCATTGTATCATACATTGCCATTCCCGAAGTTACTACTCCGCCGGGAGAATTAATATAAAGGAAAATATCTTTTTTGGGATCTTCGGCTTCCAAAAATAATAATTGTGCACATACCAAAGAAGAAACTTCATCATTAACTTCACCGGTTAAGAAAATGATTCTCTCTTTGAGTAAGCGTGAAAATATATCATAAGAACGTTCGCCGCGAGATGTTTGTTCAATTACCATCGGCACTAAATTATCTTTAATTTCCCAGTTCATTTTATTTTCCTTGAAAAAATTAAAACACTAAAACATCATAATTTATAAAACAATATAATCAACAAAACGTTAATTTTTGCAAAAAAAAAATAAAATGTCGTATTTTTTTAACTTAAATTAAACTAATCAATGGTATATGATACTATCAAGTTGATTTTTAAATAACAGGTTATTGTAATGCTTAGACAATATGAATTAGTCGATTTAGTAAAATCTTATGATCCCGATGCTGATGAAGATGCGTTGAACCGGGCCTATGTTTATACAATGAAAAAGCATGGCGCACAGTTGCGTACTTCCGGCGATCCTTATTATTCCCACCCGATTGAGGTTGCCGGTATTCTGACGAAATTTAAACTTGATTCTACTTCGATTATTGCCGGATTGTTGCATGATACGGTTGAAGATACTGATGCTACTATTGAAGAAATTCGTGATTTGTTTGGTGAACAGGTAGCTCAAATTGTTGACGGCTTGACTAAATTAGCAATGATCGAGCTTAAATCCAAAGACACAAAACAAGCTGAAAATTTTCGCAAGTTATTGTTAGCTATGTCGGAGGATATTCGCGTTTTGCTGATAAAATTGGCAGATCGCTTGCATAATATGCGCACTATTCAGTATTGTGCCGAAGAAAAAAGAATCCGTATTTCTCGTGAGACTTTGGATATTTACGCTCCGCTTGCCGAAAGAATCGGTATGCAGGAAATCAAAACCGAATTGGAACAAATTGCTTTTCGTGAATTGCATAAAGAGGCTTATGAGTCTATCACGGCTCGCTTAAACTTTTTGCGTGAACAAGGAAGCGATTTAGTTCCGGCAATTATCAAACAGCTTGAAAAAGATATGGAAGAAGGGGGAGTTCGTGCTTCTGTTTCCGGTCGTGAAAAATCGCCTTATTCAATTTGGTGTAAAATGCAGAAGAAAAATGCATCATTCGAACAGCTTTCCGATATTATGGCATTTCGCATCATTGTTGATGATGTTGCTTCCTGTTATCAGGCTCTAGGTATTGTTCACAGTAAATATCACATGGTTCCTCGTCGCTTTAAGGACTATATCTCTACTCCGAAACCCAATGGTTATAAATCCCTTCATACCGGTGTCATCGGACCGGAAAATACTCGTATTGAGATTCAAATTCGCACTTATGAAATGCACGAAGTCAATGAAAAAGGTGTTGCTGCACATTGGGCTTATAAACAAGGCGAAAAAACAGCCGGTAAAAATTTCCGTTGGATTCAGGAGTTATTGGAAATATTGGAGGAATCCTCCAGTCCTGAAGAATTTTTGGATAATACCAAG
>CAMOLN010000151.1 GCA_946618745.1 uncultured Alphaproteobacteria bacterium
TTTAAGTGCTTCGCCCAAGTATTTCCGTTATTGCTGATTTCATCTTTGATTGATACCTCTAACAAGCTGGTTATGGAATACAGCAACGGCAATTTAATGTCTGCATCAATTTGGCGGGTATTTATTACCGGAATAATTATAGGATGTGTTAATTTAGAAATTGCACGACAACATCATATAAAAATGAAAACTATTTTTAAGTGGAATAATATCAAAAAAGGTCTGTTTATATTATTATTGGTTATGAGCATGATAACAGTTAACTTTTCGCTGTATTATGCTGATAATCCAGCATATACCTCGGCGATAATTTATTTGTCGGTGGTTTGGATTATGGTTATAAATAAAATGCAAAATTTACTCGGCAAGAAAAAAATTTATAAAAAAATTGCCAAGAAATGGGTATTTACTTTGTTAATTGCGACTATTATATTAATTGTTGCTACCAGTAAATAGGAGAAAATCATGAGTGATAAAATTTGGGTTTGTAAAGTTTGCGGTTATGTTTACGACGGCAATATTCCTTTTGAACAATTGCCGGAAGACTGGGTTTGTCCGCTTTGTGGGGTTGGTAAAGATGAGTTTGAACCCAAAGATGAGTGATTTCAGAGCATTTTTTTGAGCTCGTATAATTTTGCCAAAGCCTCGCGCGGAGAATATTCGTCGGGGTTTATTTTTTGCATAGCTTCCTCAAGATGAGATATACTTGGTTTAAGTTGCTTGGCATAGGTAAACAATGGTAACTGATCGGCTATCTCTGCAGGCGACATACCCTTATTCTGTTTTTCAATATTATGCAAAACAATTTCAGCCCTGGCGGTAACTTGGGACGGTAATCCGGCTAATTTAGCCACGTGAATACCATAACTACGATCGGCAGCACCTTCAGCAACTTCGTGCATAAATATTACCTGGTTATTAAATTCTTTAACCCGCATACAATGCAAACTCATGCCGGGTAATTTATCATTAAGCGAAGTCAACTCGTGATAATGAGTAGCAAAAATAGTGCGACAACGATTTACCGAATGGAGATATTCCACCACAGCCCAAGCTATTGATAACCCATCAAAAGTGGCCGTTCCGCGCCCTATTTCATCCAAAATAACAAAAGAATTGGCATCAGCTTTATTTAAAATAGCTGCAGTTTCAACCATTTCAACCATAAAAGTTGACTGACCACGTGCCAGATCATCAGAAGCCCCTACACGTGAAAACAGGCGATTTATAATACCTATTTTAGCACTTTGAGCAGGAACATAAGAACCCATTTGTGCCATAATTGCAATAATAGCATTTTGGCGCAGATAAGTTGATTTACCGGCCATGTTGGGTCCGGTTAAAAGCCATAATTTGCCATTTTGTTCACATAAATTGCAATCATTTGCCACAAATTCAGCTCCATCCTGACGGCGAAGAGCTTGTTCTACAACAGGGTGTCGTCCGGCTTTAATTAAAAAATCTTGGGAATTATCTAATTCAGGACGACAATAATTATTTTCTAACGCTAAATTAGCCAGCCCAACAGCTACATCAATTTCTGCCAGGGCTTGTGCAGCTTCGGCTATTTCATCAGAGGAAGCTCGGATAAACTGGAGAAGTTCTTCATAAAGTTCAAGCTCAATAGCTAAAGATTTTTCTTCGGCGGAGCGAACATTATCTTCCAATGAGGTCAGCTCTGCGGTAGTATAACGTGATGCATTTAATACCGATTGGCGAAAAATAAATTCCGGATTATGTAATAACTGTTCGGCATCTTTGAGCGGAACTTCGATAAAATAACCTATAATACTGTTGTATTTTACTTTAAGATGTTCAATACCTGTTGAGGCAATATATTTGTCTTGCATAGACAATATTATTTTATGACCATCTTCTTTATACGCGTGCATCTGATCCAGAGCCGCAGAGTATCCTTTTTTGATAAAACCTCCGTCGCGTGATAAAAACGGCAAATTATTCTCGTCAAGCGCATCTTTGATTTTGCAGACCAGATCAGTATGCTCGCCTAATTTTTTCATGGCAATTTGCAAAGATTGGGGGATTGCTATCTCCAAAGACGGTTGGTTAGATTTAAAATAAATGATATTGCGTAAATTCGGTATCAACTCAAGTGTTTGAGCAATATTATAAACGTCGCGCGGTCCACCTCTCCCCAACATCAAACGTGATAAAGCACGCTCAATATCCGAAACTTGTTTAAGCAAGTCACCGACTTCTTGACGAGCGGAGGAACATTGAATAAAAAATTCTATCATATCAAGACGTTCGTTAATGGCTGAAATATCACAAAGCGGGGCGGTTAAACGAGTGCTTAAGAGACGACCGCCGGCTGAAGTGGCAGTGCGATCAATAGCTTTGAGTAAGGTCATTTTAGAATCGTCGCTTAATGAGGCATGGAGCTCCAAAGAGCGACGAGTAGCCGTATCTATTTCCATAAAATTGCCGGAAATTATCTTTGAGATAGGCTGTAAAAGCGGAATTTTGCCCTTTTGAGTGGTTTCGATATAATCAAGCAGTGCTCCGGCTGAACTTATTTCACAAGCCGAAAAATCGCCAAATGATGACAAAGTTTTTACTTGATAGGTCTTTTGTAAACGAATCTGTGATCCGGTATAATTAAAACGTTCGTCCGGCCAAATACTTACTTGTTGGCATGATACCGATAATGCGTTATAGATGGTTTGATTGCGAGCATAACTGTCGGGCAGAACTATTTCGGAAGGAGAAAATTGTGCTAACAAAGAAGATATAATCGAAAGTTCATTTTCAGGAGTTACAACAAAAGACTGAGTATGAAATTCTCCGGTAGAAATATCTATCCATGCGGCGCCCAGATTATCGTTTTGCTTGAATAAAGCCATAATAAAATTATTAGATTTTGCATTGAGAAGTGTATCTTCAGTTAAAGTTCCGGCTGTTACCAGACGAACAACTTCGCGATTAACAACTGATTTATAACCGCGCTTTTTAGCCTCTTTCGGATCTTCGGTCTGATCACATATAGCAACTCGAAAACCCTGACGCACCAATTTAGCCAGGTAACTTTCGCAAGCATGAAAAGGAACCCCACACATAGGAACTTTTTCACCATGGTAAGTGCCTCGATGAGTAAGCGCAAGATCCAAAGCTGCTGAAGTTATTTTAGCATCATCAAAAAACAACTCGTAAAAATCGCCTAACCGAAAAAACAGCAAATAATCGGGATATTCCTGGCGAATGCGAAAATATTGCGATAATAACGGGGTTTCTTTAGCACTTGTATCTTTAGTTTTCTTTTCCATAAATCACTCTTATTTTATTCAGTATTTTTAAACTTTTTGCGATTATACTATAAATTAAATTGTTTAGCCAATACATTTTTTTTATGCGGTGGAATAATATGCTGGATAAATTTCGCAAAAAATTGGGATTTGAACGCGATAATGACTTTGTTAACAAAGTATTATTGTTATGTTTTCCCAGTGTATTAGTATTTATGATTCTGGCAAGCTGTCGAC
>CAMOLN010000152.1 GCA_946618745.1 uncultured Alphaproteobacteria bacterium
GTTTACATGACATTTATTGACGTCGATTAGTGATCTCGTGAGAGTATAAAATCAGCCAGAGCTTGCAACGGAAGAGCTTTTTCCCCGAAAGAGGTTAAGGAATCTTTGGCTTGAGATATTAATTCGGCTGCTTTAGTTTTAGCCGTTTCCAAACCATACAGCGAAACGAATGTCAATTTATCCTGCTGTTGGTCTTTACCTAAGGTTTTTCCCATTTTGGCTGAATCTCCGGTCACATCCAAAATATCATCAGTAATTTGAAAAGCTATTCCTATACAGCGAGCATAGTGAGTAAGGTCCGCATATTCCTGTTCTGAGGCCTGACCAAGAACGGCTCCTGCTTGAACGGCGTAAGCTAACAAACAACCGGTTTTCATTTCTTCGATATGTTTGACTGTATCAGCAGAGGATAATTCCGGTGATGATTCAGTGGCCAGGTCTAACATTTGACCGGCAATCATACCATCAAAAGCTCCGGCACGATTAGCAAGCAAAGACGATAGTTTTACCTTTACGGCATCAGAAATATGAGGAGCTTTATTTAATACTTCGAAAGCATAGGTGAGCAGACCATCTCCAGCGAGAATAGCGGTTGCTTCATCAAATTGTTTATGGCAAGTGAGATGTCCGCGTCGAAAATCATCATTATCCATAGCCGGTAAATCATCATGAATAAGCGAATATGTATGTAACATTTCCAAAGAAACTGCCACAGATAAAGCTTGATCTTCGGCAACATCATAAAGACCAGCCGTGCGGCAGATTAAAAAAGGGCGCAATCTTTTTCCACCATTAGCAAGAGAATAAAACATTGCCTCACTGACACGTTTTTCCAATCCTTTAGGATAAGCAAAAAAACTCGGTAATTGTCGATTAAATTTATCGGTAAATTGTTGCAGATCATTTTTGAAATTATACATTTTAAACCTCGGGAATCGGAAATTCTGAAGATGATACCTGATTATCCGGAGTAATTTCTATTTTTTCAATTTTTAACTGAGCCGCTTGAAGTTTTTCTTCACATAATTTCTTTAATGCTATTGCCTTTTCGTATGATGAAACGGCATCATCTAGTTTAATTCGTCCGCTTTCTAATTCCTGAACTATTTTTTCCAATTGAGCCAAGGCATCTTCAAAGCTAAGCTCTGCTAAATTATCATCAGCCATATTCCCTACTCCTTAAGTAATTATAATGACAGAGGGTATACTATTATTTTAATTTTAGCAATACCTAAGTATAGATGGTAAACAATAATATAATGATTAGATTCATGATAACAATTTTGTATAATGAGGAAATATAGCCGTGAAAAATCAAACCATTATTCTTGCCGCTAAAAAATTAAAAGCATTGGCAAATGTAAATCGATTAAAAGTGTTATACTTAATCAGCAATCAAGAATTAAGCGTGGGGAAAATTGAAAAAGAAATTGATTTGAGCCAATCGGCATTATCCCAACATTTAGCAATATTACGCAATTATGATATTGTAAAAACCCGAAGATCAGCGCAAACCATATATTATAAATTAAAAGATGATAAAATCCGCCAAATAATGGAATTATTGGAAAAAATCTTTTAAATTTTCAAAAAATTGATAGTATGCTTATCTGCATCATAAGTTATTGCTGTTTTACCCGATGAAATCTTTTCAACAATTTGCCCGAAAATTTCATAACGCCAGCCTTGCATAAATTTAGCATCATCAACATGACCGCAGCAAAAAAATTTCAGATCGTCATCCGAAGCGATTAATTTGGCAGATACTTCATTTTTGGCAGCCACAATACGTAAAACTATACGCAACAACTCTAATAATGCACTATCAAGATTGGTATAGTTATTATCATTTTCGGGAATATTAACATAGCAATTCTTGGGAGTTTTTTTAAAATTTTGAATAACTTCCATGATTTCATCGCCAACTTTACCTTTTACCACATCAGAACGCATACCGCGAACCGCAGTCAATTCTTCTTTATTTTGAGGACAAGCGGCACAGATGTTAAGTAAAATATCGTCTTTAATTAAGGATTGACGCGGAGTGTTTTTAGCTATGGCACGTTTTTCTCGCCAACAAGCCAAATCCCGTAAAAGAGTCAAAAATTTGGAACTGTGTGAACGATGACGGATTTTGGTCCAAATTTCGGACGGATTGATTTCATAAAGAAAAGGACTGCTTAAATTTCTCAATTCATCATCTATCCAATGAATTCGATTTTGTTTTTGCAGGCAATCAACCATAAAAGGGTAAATTTTTGCTAAATGAGTAACATCACCGGCAGCATATTCTACCTGTTCAGAAGATAGGGGGCGTTTACTCCAATCCGATAAACGCGAACTTTTATCTAAATTAATATTAAGAAAATGTTTTACCAAGTGCTCATAACTGACGGCTTCACCCAGTCCTAAAGCTGAGGCGGCAATTTGAGTATCAAAAAGCGGTTCGGGAATACAATGTCCCTGTTGGTAAATCAGCTCAACATCCTGACGACCGGAATGAAATACTTTAATTACTTCGGGATTTTTCATTAAATCAAAAAATGCCTGTAAATTGATACCAGCAGATAAAGGATCAACAATAGCGGCAATATCATCGGTGGCAATTTGGATCAAACATAGTTTAGCAAAATAAGTATGTTCGCGGAGAAACTCAAAATCCACGCAAACAAATGTTTTTTTATTCAGCTCATTACATAATTTTTCTAAATCAGATGTGTGTTCGATTAATTGCATTTTTATATCCTAACTGTGTTGAAAATACATAAAGAACATTTTGAATGAAAAATCAAGGAAAAAAAATCTATTATTTTTTATACTAAAAAGGAGCCATAAGGCTCCTTTTACTTGTATGATAAAGTTTACCAAGCGTAGCTGACGCCGGCTCCGGCTCCGGTGGCCTGATAATCAGAGCCAAAGGTGTAATTACCCCAAGCATAGCCCGAGAAAGCATCGGTAAAGCCATAGCGTCCGCCGACCTCGATACGTCCTAAAGTTTGGTCATGGTAGGTATCAGCCTCGCCCATGCCGGTGATTTTGACTTTATCATTGCCGGTTAAGGTGCGGATTATACTCGGTTTGATGTATAATTTACCACGCTCAAATTGTTTCTCCAAGCGAACTCCTGCTTCCGCTTCAACGTGGCGAATTTCGCTCCAATCATAGCGCTTGCCGACATTATCCTCTGCTTCGTCATAATTTACCTGATTATAATACAAGCCGAAGCTCGGGGTTAAGGTTACGCTGTCGTTGAGCGGAATAGTGCGTCCGACTTCCACTCCGGCGCCTAATTCAACTCCGTCGGTATCAAATTCGGTTATGCCATCGTCAGTTTTAACTTCGGCTTTTTGCAGACCGCCATAGATGGTGGCAAACAACCAATTCATATTGCGGTCATAGCGGTAGTATAAACCGGCCAGATAGCTGTCGATATCAATATCTGAGCCAATGGAAGAACGATATTTGTCGCCATCGCC
>CAMOLN010000153.1 GCA_946618745.1 uncultured Alphaproteobacteria bacterium
GGCGGCAACCGAAAAATTCAGGTCCGCATTCAAACAGGCTGACATTGTTATAACCGCGGGCAATGTTATTTTTTATGCCGATTAAGAGATTAACCAATAACGAAGGACGCATTTCGCCCAGTTCTTCGGTAATCGGATTGCAAATTTCAACCGGTTTATCCGAGCGACGGAAATACTTGGCCAGTTTGGCATCGGTAAAACTCCAAGTAACCGTTTCCAATAAGCCGCGAGAGGCCAATTCATGTTTAACCGTAACCGTGCGACGTTGTGCGGGAGTTAAAGTTTGAGCCGGAAAATAGCCTTTTTCCATCGAAACTGCGGGAACATTATCAAGTCCTATCATGCGGACGATTTCTTCTACCAAATCATGTTCGCCTTCTATATCACCGCGCCAGGTTGGAGAGGTGGCCCAAATCTTGTCTCCTTCCGGTTCAACCTTGAAGCCTAAACGCTCTAAAATATTGACAATTTTATCTGCAGGAACTTCAATACCGATAAAGTCTTTGAGTCTTTGCGGGCGAATAAAAGTTTTTACCGGAGTATAATTCTCATCACCGGCTATTTCTAACTCCGAAACCTCACCACCGCAGATATCCAAAATCATCTTGGTAGCATATTCGGAACCGGAGATATTTGAACAAGGATCAACCCAGCGTTCATAACGATAGCGCGAATCCGAATCAATTTGGAATTTGCGTCCGGTGCGGGCAATGCAAACCGGATTAAACATGGCGCTTTCCAGAAATACATTGGTAGTATCTTCCGAACAACCTTTAGCCTGTCCTCCCATGATACCGCCTAAGCACTGGATACCTTCATCATCACAAATACCTAAAGACTGAGTATCCAGGTTGTAAACTTTTTCTTCCAAAGATTCAAAGCCCTCGCCTTCTTTAGCCATACGAACGCGAATATTGCCTTTGAGTTTATCGGCATCAAAAACATGCAACGGACGAGCCATGTCATAGTTGATATAGTTGGTAATATCTACCAGTGGTGAGATAGAACGCAAGCCGATAGCTTCGAGGCGGCGTTTCATCCAATCGGGAGTTTTAGCTTTGTTGTTGACACCTTTGATATAACGGCCGACATAGGTCGGGCAAACTTTGGTATCTTCAATGCTGACTTTTATCGGAGAGCTGAAAGTTCCGGGAATTTTTTTGATTTCCAACGGTTTTAATTTACCCAAACCGGCGGCGGCCAAATCACGAGCTACACCGCGAACACCCAAACATTCGGCACGATTAGGAGTGATATTAATATCAAAAACGGGATCAGATGCATAAACTTCAGCCAAACTTAAACCGATCGGAGAGCTGGAAGGAAGCTCAATAATTCCCTCGTGATCGGAGCCGACGCCGATTTCATCTTCGGCACACATCATGCCGAAACTCTCTACTCCGCGCACTTTGCCCACTTTAATCTTATCATTAAACAACGGAATGTAAGCACCGACATGAGCCAAAATTCCCATCATGCCTGCTTTAACATTGGGAGCACCGCAAACAATTTGCAAAATTTCTTTGCCATCATTGACTTTTAAGACGTGTAAATGATCAGAATCGGGGTGGTCGGTTACTTCCTCAACCTTGGCAGTGCAAAAACCTTCCATATCAGCCAAAGGATTTATTACTTCTTCAACTTCCAAACCGATTTTGGTTAAAGTTTCGGATATTTCATCAACCGTAGCCGAAGTATCAAGATGTTCTTTTAACCATGATAATGTGAATTTCATTTTCTCTACTCCTTATCTTGCCGAACCGCCCTGACCGGACAAGCCTCCGGTCATTGATGATAAATCAAGCGGCAAAAAGCCGTAATGCTTGAGCCAACGCACATCGGATTCAAAAAACGTGCGTAAATCAGGAATGCCGTATTTTAACATGGCTAAACGGTCTAATCCCAGACCAAAGGCAAACCCCTGATATTCGTTAGGATCAATATTACAGGCTTTCAAAACGTTGGGATGAACCATACCGCAACCCAAAATCTCCAGCCAATCGTTGCCGGCGCCGATTTTGAGCTCGGTCTTGGATTTTTTGCAACCAATATCCATTTCGGCTGACGGCTCGGTAAACGGGAAATAAGACGGACGATAACGCACCGGAATATCATCAAGCTCAAAAAAGGCTTTTACAAAATCATACAAACAGCCTTTTAAGTTGGCAAAAGTAGTCTTCTTATCAACAACCAATCCTTCTACCTGATGGAACATCGGGGTATGAGTGGCATCATAGTCGGAACGATAAGTGCGTCCGGGAGCAATAATGCGAATAGGCGGTTGTTTCTTCTCCATAGTGCGAATCTGGACGGCAGAAGTTTGGGTGCGGACAACAAAGCTGTCATCAAAATTATCACTGTCGGGATTGGTGATATAAAATGTGTCTTGCATTTGGCGTGCCGGATGGTTGGCCGGAGTGTTAAGGGCATTAAAATTATGAAATTGATCTTCAATATCCGGACCATCGGCAATTTCAAAGCCCATCTCACCAAAAATTGCGGCGACTTCTTCATAAATCTTGGATACAGGGTGAATACGTCCTTGAATTTCGTCTCTGATCGGCAAGGTTACATCTATGGTTTCCGAAGCCAATTTAGCATTAAGTTCAGCAGCAGACAAAGCTTCACGACGTTCTTCCAAAGCGGTTTCAATAGCGCTTTTAACCAAATTCAATTCCTGACCTTTTTGCTTTTTTTCTTCCAGGCTTAAAGCGGCCAAACCTTTTAATTGCTCGGTAAGCGAGCCTTTTTTACCCAACACGGCAACCTTGATATCTTCCAATGCCTTAATATCTGCGGCATTTTTGATTTGTTCCAAGGTTTGATCTTTTAAATTTTCCAAACTTTCCATCGTTTTATTCCATCAATATTTAAAATAACAAAGAGCCTTCTTGCTCAAAAACAAGTCGGCTCTTAATTTTTTTTTATCGCTTAAACAAAATTATTTGTTCAATGAAGCCTTGACTTGCTCGGCAATCTTAGCAAATGTTTCGGGCTCCTTAACAGCGATATCGGCCAATACTTTACGATCCAATTCGATACCGGCTAAAGAAAGCCCGTTCATAAATCGTGAGTAGGTCATATCGTGCAAGCGTGCGGCAGCGTTGATGCGCTGAATCCACAAGCTGCGGAAATTGCGTTTTTTAGCGCGTCTGTCGCGATAAGCATACTGTAAAGCCTTTTCAACTTTTTCAATAGCTACTCTGAAGACATTGTTATTGCGTCCACGATAACCTTTGGCTATCGATAAAACTTTTTTGTGACGAGCGTGAGCCGTCATACCTCTTTTAACACGTGACATCTTATCTCACTCCTCTACAAATAAGGTAAAAACTTTTTAACAATGCTGACATCGGACGCCGCCAATAAAGTGGTGCCGCGAGCTTGTCTTTTCATTTTTTGAGTTTTGCAGAAGAGGCAGTGTC
>CAMOLN010000154.1 GCA_946618745.1 uncultured Alphaproteobacteria bacterium
TCAGTAGCGGCAGCCATTGCCTCTCCCATTTTATCTGCAATTTCACTTGCTGCATTATTGGTTGTATTTTGCATTGTTTCAGTTTTTGGTTGTTTAAAATTTTCTTGAGCATTTACTTGCATTGTCGCTAACAAAGCAATAACAACCGATAAAATTATTTTTTTCATTATCGTTAATCTCCCAAAGTTTATTACAGCCTAATAATAAAAATAAAGACTTAATATTTGTTTAAATTGTGGCTTTATCGACAATATTTCTTGCCTTAAATATAAAATTCTGTAAAATAATCACTGATTGTCAAAAGGATTGAAAGAGGAATATTATGAGTTCAGATGAAGTTAAACAACCGGTAGTATTGCAGGTCTTACCGGAAATGAATCACGGCGGAGTCGAATTAGGAACTGTCGAAATCGCCACTGCTTTGCAAGAAAAAGGCATCAAAAATTTTGTTGCTTCATCAGGCGGTCGTATGGTCTATGATTTGCAAAAAAACAAAATCAAACATTTTGAGCTTCCGCTCAAAACTAAAAATATATTTAAAATGTATATTAATTCATTGCGTTTGGCTAAAATCATCAAAGAAAACGGTATCAATATCGTTCATGCTCGTTCGCGTGCTCCGGCCTGGAGTGCATATTGGGCAGCAAAAAAGACCGGGGCTGTTTTTCTTACCACCTATCACGGAACTTACGGTTTAGGACCTTTCAAACTTAAAAAATATTACAATCGAGTCATGACCTATGGTAAATTGGTTATTGCCATTTCCGAACATATTAAAAAGCATATCATCAGCGAATATAATGTTCCGGAAAAAAAGATTCGCCTTATTCATCGTTGTGTTAACCTTGATAATTTCAGTCCGGAAAAGGTCAGTCAGGAACGTATGATCAAGGCTGTATCCGATTTTAATATTCCCGAAGACAAACCGGTTATTTCTCTTATCGGCAGAATAACTCCGTGGAAAGGTCAGACACTGCTGATTGAAGCATTATCAAAAGTCAAAAATAAAGATTTTTATTGTTTGATAGTCGGATCTGATCAAGGACGCACCTCCTACAGTAATCACCTTAAAGAAATGGTTAAAAAATATTCTCTTGAAGGAAAAGTCGAATTTATTGAACAAAGCTTTGATATTCCTGCATTGTTGATGTTATCCGACATTGTTTTATCAACCGCTGTTGAGCCCGAGGCTTTCGGTCGTGCGGCAATAGAAGGTCAGGCAATGGGAAAAATCGTAATTGCTTCTAACATCGGCGGTTCTTTGGAAAATACTATTGACGGGGTCAGCGGTAAATTATTTAAGAGCGGTGATGCTGATGATTTGGCCGCCAAAATTGATTGGGCGCTAGGTCTTTCCAAATCCGAAAAACAAAAAATCGGCGCCGCCGCAATAAAAAATGTAAAAGAACACTTTACGAAACAAATTATGTGTGATAAAACTATCGCCGTTTATCAGGAAATTTTAAAATAATTGGAAAGGAATAATGAATTATGGTTGCTTTTAAATTGCCGGATGGCAGCATAAAAGAGATGGAGTCTGGGCAAAGCGGAGCTGATTTAGCTTTAGCTATTAGTCCCAATTTGGCCAAAGCCGCTTTAGCGGTCGAGATTAATGGTCAGTTAAAAGATTTGACTACTCCGATCACAACCGATTCGACAGTTCGCATTATTACAGCTAAAGACAAAGAAGGTCTGCATATTTTGCGTCACACTTGTTCTCACGTAATGGCGCAAGCGGTCAAAGAGTTGTGGCCTGATGTTCAAGTTACCATCGGCCCGGCTATTGACAACGGATTTTACTATGATTTTTCGCGTAAAGAGCCTTTTACAACTGAAGATTTTGCCAAGATTGAAGCCAAAATGCACGAGATTGTCAAACGTGATGAAAAATTGGAACGTATTGTTATGCCGCGTGATGAGGCTATAAAGTTTTTTGAAAACTTGGGTGAAAAATACAAGGCTGAAATTATCCGCGATTTACCCGAGAGTGAAACTATCAGTCTTTATCGTCAAGGATCGTTTACCGATTTGTGCCGCGGACCTCACGTTCCCTCAACCGGCAAAATCGGCGATGCTTTCAAATTGATGAAAGTTGCCGGAGCTTATTGGCGCGGCGATTCCAATAAAGAAATGTTGCAACGTATCTATGCCACGGCTTGGGCTGACAAAAAAGATTTGCAAGCTTATTTGGATATGTTGGAAGAGGCTGCCAAGCGTGATCACCGCAAATTGGGACGCGAGATGGATTTATTCCATTTTGAACCGGAATATGCTCCCGGTGCAGTTTTTTGGCATGATAAGGGCTACAAGGTTTATCGTCGCCTGATTGAATATATGCGCAATCGTCAGGAACATAACGGCTATATTGAGGTTTCCACTCCGCGCGTTATGGATCGCGTTTTATGGGAAACTTCCGGCCACTGGGAAAAATACGGTGCTCACAACTATTCCGGTCAAACCGAAGACGGTAAATGGTTTTGCATTAAGCCGATGAACTGCCCCGGCGGTTTGTTGGTTTATAAACAAGGCATTCGTTCATATCGCGATTTGCCGTTACGTATGGCCGAGTTTGGTAAAGTTAATCGTTACGAGGCTTCCGGCTCGTTGATGGGTTTAATGCGTGTGCGTGAGTTTACTCAAGACGATGCCCATATTTTCTGCACTCCCGAGCAGATGGAAGAAGAATGTATCACCACCTTAAAGTTGATTTTGGATATTTACAAAGATTTCGGCTTTAACGAAGTTAAGATTTATCTTTCCACTCGTCCGGAAAAACGTATCGGTTCTGATGAAATTTGGGATTTGTGCGAAAAATCTTTGGCTAATGCCTTGACCGCTCACGGCTATGCTTTTGAGATTAACGAAGGCGAGGGCGCTTTCTATGGTCCTAAATTGGAATTTATCTTAAAAGACGCTATCGGTCGCGAGTGGCAGTGCGGCACGATTCAGGTTGATATGAACTTACCTTCACGTTTTGATATCAGCTATATCGGCGAAGACGGCGAGAAACATCAACCGGTTATGTTGCACCGTGCTTTGTTCGGTTCAATTGAACGATTCTTAGGTATCTTGATTGAAAACCATGCCGGCAAATTGCCTCTGTGGTTATCTCCCGAACAAGTTGTGGTTTGCCCGATTGTCAGTGAGTTTGATGACTATGCCAAAGAAGTGGCTCAAGCCATGTGCAAGGCCGGTCTCAGTGCCACCACTGATTTGCGTAACGAAAAAATTAACTACAAAGTTCGCGAACATTCGGTTGCCAAGATTCCGGTAATTGCGGTTGTCGGTGCCAAAGAGCGTGACAATCGCACGGTTACCATCCGTCGCATCGGCTCGGAAAAGCAAGAGGTTTTGCCTTTGGACGATTTGATAAAATCTCTTGTTGCTGAAGCTCAAATGCCTCAT
>CAMOLN010000155.1 GCA_946618745.1 uncultured Alphaproteobacteria bacterium
GCTTCCCTACCGGTTGCGTTTGATACACTTGTATCGCCATCATCAGAAACAACATGTTCCACATACTCAGGTATACCCAAAAATGCCCCAATACAATATTTTACTCTTTTCATAATATAATTATTTGTTAAACATAATAAAACTCTGCCAAGTTAACTACATTCTTTCGACTTGTCAAATATTTTTTTAAATCATTTTTTCCCAATCAGCTTTCAACTTAGCCCAAATATTAGTATTTCTCAAGCTTTGATAATAATCACTCCAACGATCTTCCCGCATTACTCCTTCCAAAATATAACCGGATCTTTCAGCCACATGTGCCGAACGTAGATTTAAAGTATCATTTTTTATCACAATTCGATTAATCCCGGCATTAAATGCTTCACATTCCAAAGCCCTTACTGCCTCCTGCATATAGCCATGTCCTACTGCACTTTGAGCCAAAAAATAACCGATTTCCCCGCTCTTTCTCTCTTCAGAAACTGAAAATAAATCAATAGTTCCCAAAATCTGACCACTATCTTTTGCCGTAACCAAATAAGCAAAACCTTCTCCTGTCTCCCAATGAGCTTTACACCAATTAACCAAATAATTGGTATATTCATCTTCGGGACATTTGGTTTTATCAACCCAAGCTAACCATACGCGCAAAGTCTCTCTTGAAGCATCTATTACCGCATACAGTTTTTCCGCCAGCTCAAAAGACGGAGTTTTCAAGCCTTTTAAGATTAACCTCTCGGTTTGAATTTCTTCTGATAATTGCATAATCATCTTCCCTACCTAAAACTTTGATAAATAATAGACACCTGTATTATTCCTGTCAAGTTTTATCAGATATAAAAAAAAGCACCTCGTTGAGAGATGCTTTTTTATTGGCGGAGCGTACAAGACTCGAACTTGTGCATCGGTATTCCCGATGACGGATTAGCAATCCGCTGCATTACCACTCTGCCAACGCTCCGCAAGCGGTAATCGGCTCATATTTATATTATCTTTTTTATTCCGTCAACTGTTTTTTTTAATCTAACCGCAAAAATAAATATTTTTTTGCTAAGCTTTAAAGCTGTCTTATTTTTCAACCGTAACCGGCTGTCCGTTGATAATACGCTTTAAAACCGCCGGACTATCAATATTACCTTCTTTATCCATTGTAATTTCATTGATAACCGACTTAAATCCGTTACCATTTAAATCAAGCAACGTTTTAACCACGTCTTGATTATCGGGAATAACCTTTCCGTCTTTCAGCGGTGTTTTTTCATAAGCATTTATCAGCATTTTTAACCCGTCATAAAAATTAACCACACAAGCTGTTTGTTTAGTTCCGGTTGCATTCTCAAAATGCTCGGTAAAAGAAGCTTTACCGGAATCCTCGGTCACAAAAGTCTGACCTTCATATTCTTCCAAGGCATCTGTCATATTGTTAATACTTGACATCGGCACATTAAAGCCTAACTCTCTGGAGGTCTTACCAAAAATATTAATAATCGGGGAATTCATCAAAACTTCTACCACATCAGGCTGTGTTTCTTTCATTTTTAATATTTCCATTTTCAAATCGCGTTCTTGCGGATTAAAAGAAGAGACAAACACAACTTCAAACCCGTTATTCTTCAAGATTGGCACAAAACCGTCAACAAACTCTTGAATTTCTAATGCTTGCAAATAAGCTATTCCTATTTTCTTGAAATTATTATCGCGATAGTATTTCAATATGCGATTCAGCAAAGATTTCGGTTGAGTAGCATGGTTAAAGTTATAATATCCCAATCCGACTTTATCCGAGGCTGCACAACCCATGTGAATAATTTCGTTTTTCTCTGCCCAATCCGAAACCAGCGTTCCGATATTTCCCCAAAAGCTCATAACTGCTTTAACATCATTAATACTCTTAAATCTGTTTAAATTTATAATTGCTTTTTTGGGCTCATATTGATCATCATCAATCACTAATTGATAATCATACTTCAACTTTTGTTTATCTACATCTTGCAATACCAAATCCAAAGATTTTTGCAATGCTTTACCGTAAACCGCCAAATTTCCTGTCAAAGGCAAAGTAGCTCCGATTTTAATTACCGGTTTTCCACCATCTTTTGCAGTCTCGGTCTTATCTCCGCAAGCGGTCAATGATAAAGCTATCATTGAGGTCATAATCAAATTTTTGATATTCATAAGTCAAGTTCCTTTCATATTAAATTAAAATGATATTAATTTTTCAGGGTTTGGGATTGCGAGCCAAGCAAATAAAGCAAGATTTAAGGCGGCTGGCATATATTTCTTTATGCGGCTTTTGTCGGGCGCTTTAGTTGCCTGTAAATAAGCCGCAGCCTTATGCCGCTTTAAATCTTGCCGGTTTGACGAACATCCCAACAACTTTTGGTTACTTTTTGTTGTCAAAAAGTAACGTAAAAAATCTTGTTTATTATTAAATAAATTTGGAATTAAACTAAAACTTGAATTTATAATCCCGCAGGGATTACATGTGTGTGTGTGTGTGTGTGTGTGTGTGTAGAAAATCAAGCTTTGCACCGGTTTAACACTCTTTTGTTTAATTATATTATCGACTATAATCTAAAAAAAAATAAATTACAATTTTTTTTTAATCCTTAAACACCATTGTGATATAAGTCATGATAATAAATCCGATAAAAACTGCCGCCGCTGACTTATTACTATCTTTAGTACCGTAAGTTTCCGGTAAAATCTCATTAATCCCCACAAACAACAAAGTTCCTCCGGCCAAAGCCATACCGTAGGGAATAAACCCGTAACCGAAATTCATCAAACCTAATCCCAATAATGCACCCAACGGCTGTACTAAACCGATTAAAAAGGCTGTAAATGCCGCTTTCCAACGTTTTGTTCCTGCCGCCATCAATGATATGGCTATTGTCAAACCTTCGGGAATATTATGCGCGGCAATACCGATTACCAATGAAATCGGATTGATAATTGTTTCAGCACCATAAGCCACACCGACAGCCAAACCCTCCGGCAATTTATGCAAAGTAATTGCTATCACAAACAACCAAGCTTTTTTAATATCAAAATGCGGACCATGATGCCCCATTTCGTTGTGCTCATGCGGAATTAACACATTAAGCGTCCAAATTAAAACCACTCCGCCGAATACCGCCAAAGCATATTTAAAAGCCGAAACATAAATATCATTACCATGCCGAACAATTTCCTCCATCGACGGCACTAACAGCGAAAAAAACGATGCCGCCAACATCACTCCCGCTGCAATATTAAGCAACTGATTAATTTGCGATTTGAGATAACGTTTTTTCAAAAATATACCCAAACCACCGACACCGGTAATTAATCCGGCTAACAAAGCAGCTAAAAAACCTTCAATAAAAGTATTATCTGTCATTTTTCAGTTTCTTTCAA
>CAMOLN010000156.1 GCA_946618745.1 uncultured Alphaproteobacteria bacterium
TTTTGTCTTGCAGCCCCTATACAGGCTTGAGCATTTGTTATATAAGGATGAAAACTCATCGATACTTCGGGATTAAAAGCCGAAGCTAGTTTACTGACAGCTGCACTATCAAACCCCAAATTTCCTATTACAATGGCAACCTTTTTAAAATTAGGCAATACATTAACAACGCTGCCATATTCAATCCATGGCTTATGCCCCTCGATTCCTAATTTTGGCAAACTCAATCCGCTTTCCGTCAGCTCAATCATATCAGGTAACGCCGTAATATTTTTAATCTGCACTGGAAAATTTTTAGCAGGCAACTTTGCTACACTTGGAACATTATTAATAAGTTCCTCCAAAGAAAACTCCTTTTTTTCATCAGGCTTTGCAACATGAACAGGCTTAACGCTGGCAACAAAAGCATCACCCCCTTTATCCTTTTCTTGTGATGATACTTCAATTTTATCCGGCAACGTCAAAACATATGCCGGCGATTTATTATCTTTATCAAACATCAAGCGATCAATTTTGGAAAGATACACCGGCTCGCTTTTTTCCTGAGCAAACCAATAACCGACTGCCAGAACTAGCATTGCAATTCCTAAAATTGCAATAACCAGTCTATCATATCTTTCCAAATTTCTCGCCATAATATATCCTATTTTGCCGGAACATACACATTAAGAGCCTTCACTAAATCAACTGCTCTCAATAATTGATAGTCTTTACGCCAATCTTGATCCTTATCTTGGCTATCCTTATTCTTTTTTTCTTTCTCGATAGTTTCATTTTTCAAAGCGTTTTTATATTCAGCCTCACTAAATCCATATTCTTCAGCAAATTCTTCTAACTTTGCCGGATGAACAACCACATCAGGTTCTATACCGGTAGCTTGAATCGAACGCCCTGAAGGTGTATAATAACGAGCAGTTGTAACTCTCATTGCTCCAAATTTTCCCAAAGGAATTACTGTCTGCACACTTCCTTTACCAAAAGATTTTTCACCCAATACCACTGCCCGTTTGTGATCCTGTAATGCTCCCGCCACAATTTCCGAAGCAGAAGCCGAACCACTGTTAATCAACACAACTATTGGTAATCCGTTAGTTATATCTTTGCCTTTGGCCGAATAACGCAAAGTCTCTTCTTCGTTACGTGCTCTGGTAGAAACAATTTCTCCTTTATCCAAAAACAAACTTGAAACAGCCACTGCTTGATCAAGCAATCCACCCGGATTATTACGCATATCCAAAACTAATCCTTTCAATCCTTCTTTGGTTTCCTTTAACCCTTTTCTATATGCTTTCTCAATATCCTCAGCCACATCCTCTGAAAATGATCCAAGCCGCACATACAAAACATTTTCATCTTTCAATTCACTCTTAACTGACTGAGTTTTAATTTCTTCTCTTTTCAAAACCACATCAAAGGGTTTTTCATTAACTCTGCGTATGGTCAATTTAACCTTGGTTCCTGGTTTTCCGCGCATCTTATCAACAGCCTCATTCAAAGTCATACCGATAATCGTTTCACCATCGATATTAGTAACATAATCCCCCGGCTTTAACCCGGCACGATATGCCGGAGTGTCATCAATCGGCGAAACAATCTTAACCAAACCTTGCTCCATGGTTATTTCAATACCTAAACCACCAAACTTACCCGAAGTCTGTTCATTCATATACTTAAAATCTTTTTCATCTAAATAACTTGAATGAGGATCAAGCGATGTCAACATTCCGTTTATTGCAGCTTCAATCAATTTTTTATCAGAAACTTCCTCAACATAAGTAGCTTTTGTCCTTTCCATAACTTCTCCGAACAAATTGAGCAACTCATAGATGTTATCATCTTTTTCTTTTGCTTCAGTTTTTGCCCAACTTGCATGTACTGGTAAAACCGCAACAATCAATCCTATCAACAACCATTTTTTTAACATCGTTAAACCTCATACACTAAATTTTAAACCACGCAGCCGGATTAATCGGCTGATTATTTTTACGAATTTCAACATACAACTTAGCCTCCTCCCCTTCAGGCATTCTTCCTATCGGTTCACCGGCCAACAACATCTGTCCTGTTTCTGTATCTATACTCCCTAAACCTGACATCAATGATAAATATCCTCCATCATGTTCTATAATAATCATATTACCGTAACTCCTGAACGGACCGGCAAAAGCCACTACTCCATCAAACGGCGATATAACCTGCGCACCGGATCTCGTTGCTAATGTTAAACCTTTACTGGATACGCCTTTGTTTTGCTGATCGCCATATTGCGAAACTATATTTCCGCGCGCAGCTACCGGCACGCTACCTTTTGCCCTCGCAAAACCACTCGCTATGTTAGTTATAGAATCTTGCTTTGATTTAATCAAGTCAGCAGATTGTTTTTCCTCTAATTTTCTTTTCTCTATTCTTTGTAACCGCTCTTTTTCTATTTTCTGCAACAATTCTTTCAAATCCCGAGCCTGTTCCGCCAACCTGTTCATATTTTTGCGAGCTTGTTCGCTTTTTTTCTCAACTTTGCTTTTAAGCGAAGCTTTAGCTAGAGCCAATTTTTTCATACGACTATGTTCATTCTGCATACTTTTCTTTTGTTTACTTATCTCAGCTATTTGCTTTTCCACTTTGCTTTTTTTCAAATTCAGCTCAGCAAAATAATCCCTGATTTGCTTGGCATTTTCTTCAAAAAAAGGCACTGACACTCTTAACATCATTGCACTTCTTATAATATCAACTGGCGTCAAAGGTTGTACCAAAAGTGATTCCGTTGGCCTCGTTGCCACATTTTGCAAAGCTGAAAGAGTTCTTATTAAATTGTCATTTTCCTTAACAAAGCTTTTCTCCGTTTCCTCCAAATCATGACGCAGTAATTCCAATTGCTTTTCCATCTTCGACAACTTATCCTCGCTGTTCTGAATAGCCCTGGCGGTCACAATCATTTCTTTATTTACTTTATCCAACTCCTGCCCGATAAAATCAGCCTGTTTTTGCAACTTTTGATGTTCTGCACTTTGTTGCTCAACTTGAGCCTCAACTTTTCTTAAATCATCATTAGAAACAGTCTTCGCCCATGCAATATTTAAGGTAACAATACTGCATACAAGCCAAATTGCACAATTAGTAAAAAACCTATAGTCCATCAACTACTTTTCCAATAAAGATTTTCCCGTCATCTCTTTTGGTTGTTTAATATTCAAAAGCTCCAACATAGTCGGTGCCACATCAGCTAAACATCCGTCTTTTAACTCTCTAACCCCACTCTTATCATTAACTAACACGATTTGCACTTTACCAACCGTATGAGCCGTATAAGGTTCACCGGTATTTTCATCTCCCATTTTCTCTACATTACCATGATCTGCTGTAACCAGCAAAACACC
>CAMOLN010000157.1 GCA_946618745.1 uncultured Alphaproteobacteria bacterium
CACCGTATTTGTGGGTATCAATATTGTCAGATAATGTCAACTTGATTAGATAAGTTAGTAATAAGAGTTGACGTTTTGTCGTCCGGTCAGTTGTAAATAATCTGAAGTCCTGAATCCACGAGAGGGAGAGGGATGTTTGCCTAATCCGCGCAAATTTAATAAACGATGTAAAAGATCGTTTTTTTGGGTTTTGTCCGGCTCATCGGCAGCTCGTTGTCGGTTTTGACGATATTTAAGGCGAGTTAATTCAATGGCGGTAATGCTGGCGGCCAGACCTAAAGCTGCGGCAGCCGAGTTATCTATGCCGAGTTGAGAAGGTTCATCCGGTATATATTCATATTTTGTATAATCAGGGGTATTTATTGGGGAACCATGTATGGAATGTTGAGCAAGTTCACGTCGATCTTCAGGGCGATGAGGACGGGTCGGTTTAATATTTTTTACGCGCTCACGTAATTTGCGTAATTCACTGAGTTTAAAGGTGAGAAACTTTAATTTTTCTTGAGCTTGTGCCTGTTGAGGACAATTATTATTGAATGCCGCACCGGAATACAGTGCAATGACACGTTTCAAATCAGTTTCGCGATCATCTAAAAAGCTTACAAAATCGCTGCGGGCATGAAGCTCAGATAAAGTTGTTCCATCTGTTTTCATGTCATGAAAAATTTTTTTAGCATCTTCTACCCAACCATTATATTCGGCTTCGGGATCTTGTCCGGATTGTAAACTGTGCAGGCTTTCGGCAATATAATAATCCATATCATGAGCCGGAACCAATTTACCGTTGATATTAACTTTTTGCATAGAAGATGAAGAATTAGACTGCCAAAGCATCGGTGTCCATGCACCGTAAAACTGCAACGGATTGCCATTATTTTTAGCAGACATATGGTCAATAACCGGAGTATATTGCTCAAGGTTTTGTTGAGACAAAAGTCGATCTGCTACCTCACGAACTTCAGAGGGGGACAATGCATTTAACTCTTTAATTACATCCTCATTTTCCATAAAAGTTCTCCACTTAAAACTATTTATCTTTTTCAAAAATAATTTTTTCCTGTTCTTGTAAAAGCAGGTAATCAAGAACCCATTGGCTTATTTGTTCAACTTTTTCCAACTCAATATTCATGGCTTCGCCAAGCTTCCCGATAAAAATAACTTCATCATCCGATAAATCTCCGTCAATATTGGCAATTAAGCAAGTTTCTTTAATTAAATAAAGAGCAAGGCAACGATCGGTAATTTGTGCGGCTTCCGAAAGGACTTTATCCGGTGATGCGTCATTAAAAATTGTCGGTATTTTTGATTCAGGAATACCAAACATAATTGCCGAATCGATGATGGCATCTTTTTCGGATTCACTAAAATGATTATCTATCTTGCTCAGGGCAGTTAAAACTCTTAAGAAAATAATTTTATCTTGCTCGCTGATTAAAAATTTCAAATCATCTTGTTTAGAACTCATAACTTTTCTCCTTTGCCGATTGCTATGTAGATTATACCAAAATTATATTAGCTTTTCAATAAAAACAGATTTAAAATCGAAAAAATATTTGAAAAAGTAAAAATATTGTTTATTATCGGGCGTAGTTGCAATGATTTTGAGTGATTTAAGCAAATATGAAAACATATTTTATAAAAACTTTCGGTTGTCAGATGAATGTTTATGATTCGCATAGGATTGCCGGTATTTTAGAGAATCGCGGCATGAAAGAAGTGGCGAGAATCGATGATGCCGATTTGGTGATATTTAACACTTGTCACATAAGAGAAAAGGCGGCTGAAAAGTTATTTTCGGATTTAGGCAGAGCAGATTTAGTAAAACAAGCCAGGTTTTTAGAGAGAAAAGATACCATAATCGGAGTGGTCGGTTGTGTGGTTCAAGCGGAAGATGAACAAGTGTTTAGGCGTTCAGGAGCTGTTGATTTTGCCTTAGGACCACTGGCATATCATCGCTTGGGAAAAGTTTTGGATGATTTGCTCAAGAATAGGGATAGTTTGATTATTGATACAGAATTTCCGCCAGAGTCAAAGTTCGATTATTTAGGTGCGAATAAAGCCGAAGGAGTTTGTTCATATATTGCTATTCAAGAAGGGTGTGACAATTTTTGTACTTATTGTGTGGTTCCTTATACCAGAGGAGTTGAAACTTCACGTCCGATTGATGATGTGGTAAAAGAGGCACGCAAGTTGGTTGCCGATGGTGCTTTGGAGCTTAATTTATTGGGACAAAATGTTAATTCTTACCATGGTGAGGATAATAACGGAAAAGAACGTAATTTGGCTTATTTGTTGCGAGAGTTAAGCGAGATAGACGGATTGAAGAGATTGCGTTATACTACCTCGTATCCGGCTGATGTTGATGATGATTTGATTGCTTGTCATCGAGATTTGGATATTTTGATGCCGTATTTGCATTTGCCGATACAATCCGGTTCGGATAAGATCCTTAAAGCAATGAATCGGAGACATACCAAAGGGCAATATATGGAAGTTGTTGAAAAACTATACAAGGCGAATCCGCGGATTGGGTTTGCTTCGGATTTTATAGTAGGTTTCCCCGGTGAGGATGATAAAGATTTTCAAGCTACACTAGATGTGGTTGATGAAGTTAAGTTCATCACGGCATTTTCATTCAAATATTCCCCCCGTCCTGGGACGCCTGCGGCAGAATATCCTAATCAAATTTCTGATAAGGTTAAGCGAGAACGATTGAAGATTTTGCAAGAAAAATTATTTGCTTATCAGACTGATTTTAATCGTCAGACAATAGGCAAAACAGTGCCTGTTTTGCTGGAAAATAAAGGACGACATGCTGGCCAATTGACCGGAAGAACTCCTTGGATGCAAAATTTATATGTTTGTGCAGATGGGGGATATTTAAATAAAATTGTTGATGTTAAAGTAGAAAGTGCGACAATGAATTCATTATCTGGAAAAATTATAGGGAAGTAAATAATATGGCGGAAATTTCGTTTGAATTGTTTAACAATGCATTGGTTCAACAAATGGTTGGGGCACAAGATGCCAATTTACGTTTGTTGGAAAAAGTAATCGGAGTGGAGATAAGTTCTTTCGGTAACAAAATAACAATTAAAGGAAAAAAAGCATCAGTTGATCAGGCAAAATCAGCAATAGATGTTTTGTATGATAAGGTTAGTCGCGGTATTGAGGTGGGTGAACAGGAGGTTAATGCGGCAGTTAGAATATGCGGTGATAATAAAGATTGTCAAGAGGCTATGGATTTAAGCAATATCGTGTTAAAAACCAAAAAACGCCATCTTTATCCGCGTTCGGTAACTCAAGCTGAATATATACAAACTATGATGAGTAATGAATTGGTATTCGGTTTGCAACAGGCC
>CAMOLN010000158.1 GCA_946618745.1 uncultured Alphaproteobacteria bacterium
CCTTGTTTATGTTTGTTATTGCCCCGTTGGCTCCTCCTCCTTGCCAACGGGGTTTTCTTTATAAATCCCGCATAATGGTCGTCTAAAATTCATAAAAAAGTGTCATCACGTACCTTCAAAGTACGCTCCGGTACTTTTTGCAGGAATAGCAAAATTAGAAAATCATTTCTTTACTATCCCCGCGATTATTAAACAGATTAAGAATGGACAGTCTATAATAGTAGAGAAATAATTTGTTGTTGAAGATGATTCCTTTGAGACAAAAAAGTAGCTCTCATTGCTAATAAACTTATAAGTCATGATAAAATAAAAGCACTTTTTATAGTTTTTTCTATAACGTCGCTCGCTTGATGCAAATGTATCAGGAACTGACAAAAGTTATCTCTCAAAAGCCGCTTCAATAATTTTTGCCGAGCGTTTTTCTTCCAAATCATCATTAGCCGGAATACCTAATTGCGGAGCCACTTCTGTTATAATTTCTCCGGTTGCCGGCACTGCATTCCACCCTGCCTCTGTATGTCCGAAAGTTTCTTTGGTGGATTTGGGATCATCAAACATAACCACTAAAACATATTGCGGATCAGACATCGGAAATGCCGACAAAAAGGTTGTATTTACGTGTTTGGCAATATATTTTCCATGCGCGTCTTGTTTGTTGGCTGTTCCGGTCTTACCGCCCACTTCATATCCCACAACATCGGCATTACGTCCCGAACCTTTGGTAACCACGGCTCTTAACAATCGGCGCATTTGTTTTGATGTGTTATCAGACATCACTCTCACCGCCTTGTCCGGATTATATTTATCGCTCAACAAAGTTGGATGATTATAAATTCCGCCGTTTACCACAGCCGCAAAACTGGCCGCCAAATGTAACGGCGAAACTGCCAAACCATAACCGAACCCGATGGTAGCAATTGCACTCTCATCTTTTTTCCACTTTGCTTCATTTTGCACAATCGGACGATCCGATTCAGCCAATTCGGTCTTTATTTGTTCAAGCATCTTTATTCTTTTTAAGAAACTATGCTGTTCATTATATCCGGCCTTCAAAGCCATGCGAGCCGAACCGACATTAGAGGAATGAACCAAAATCTCTTCCACGTTTAACGGATGTCCCGCCGCATGAAATTCTTTAATGGTTCGTGATTTTATTTTCAACGGATGAACTGTATCAAAAACCTCATTAATCTTCACTTTTCCCGAATCCAAAGCCATTGCGGTATTAAATACTTTCAATACCGAACCGGGTTCATAGATATAATTTGTTGCCAGGTTGCGCATATCGGCCAGATTTTTAATATTGTTGTTGGGGTTAAAATCAGGCAAAGAAACCATTGCCACAATTTCAGCCGTATTGGCGTTCATTAAAATAGCTGTAGCAGCATTAGCTGAAAATTTTTTTCTGTATTTTTGCAAAATAGCATGAATTGTATCCTGCACTCCTAAGTCAATCGACAATTTAACCGGCACATCAGATGAAACTATTCTTTCATCTAATCCTTTTTCCAAACCGGAAATGCCTTTATTGTCAACATCGGTTTTGCCGACAATATGACAAGTTAAATTACTTTGCGGATAAATTCTTTTTTCATTAGCGCGAAGTTCCAATCCCGGATTACCTATTTTCCAAACCTGTTTTTGCTGTCTGGGAGATAAATTATCTTTAATCAGAGAATGTTGCGCTCTATCCTTAAATTTTTTATATACTTTATTAAAATCCAAATCGGGGAATATTTTAACCAAAGCCTCGGTTGTTGCTTTAGGCTTAAAAACTTTTACTTTTGTGGTTTGTAAATCACGAGTGGGCAAAGAGGTGGCTATAATAGCTCCGTTACGATCAACAATATCGGCGCGATGCACCAAGGTGTGAACCTCATTTTTGGGTTTTTCAACGCCATCAATATTGGAAAGCACACAGACATCCAATAGTCGCATCGCGACAATTATATAAGCCAATACAAAGCAAGCAATACCAAAACGCACACGCGGCAATCCTTTTGCTTGAGCAGAATTTTCCGCATTGTCCCATCCACTGAATATTCCTCCGCCGGTAACATTGATTTCTTCACCGGGCAAATAAAGATTATTGCTATCTTTCATCTCCGACTTCTTCACTTTATTGTATCAAACAAACTAGCGAACGTTATTTGCCATCTTTCTTATGTTGCGGTTGTTCTTTGCCAAAGCGGCAATATTTCTGCGAGCATTTTGTTTCTTGGCATTTTCCGATTCGTAACTAAATGGTAACGCAGAATAGTTAATAATTTGTTCACCTCTGACAGAATTTAAATTGGTATGAGCTTTAGCCAGATTTCGCAGTCTGGTCGGATTATTTAATTTAGACCATTCTGCATTCAAAATATGTATGGTATCTTTATCGTTTTGAATACTTCTATTTATCTCTTTCAATTCTTTTTCTAACCGATATACCGAAGTTTTAAGATAACTCGAAGCAGCAATGGTAAAAAGCACCACGGTAATACTCAAAACGTAAATCGCAATTTTATTTGTATTCATTATATTCAAAACTCCTTTTTATCATCCCAAAAGTCTAATTTCTTATTGCATAACGCAGCTTTGCCGATCGCGACCGCGGGTTTATGGCCAATTCTTCCGAATCGGGCAATAAAACTTTGGAGGTAAAAACAAAAGTTGCATTACTTGTTGATTGCAGAGGTTGCTTGTAACGCGAAGTATGAACTCGCTTATCACTGTTATTTTTGAAAAAGGTTTTAACAATACGATCTTCCAACGAATGAAAATCAACCACCACCAATCTTCCGCCCTTTGCCAAGCAAACAGTGGCTTTATCCAAACCTTTTTGCAGTTCGCCCAATTCATCATTAACCGCAATTCTCAGTGCTTGAAAACTGCGCGTGGCCGGATCAATCATCTGACGATTTCCTCTGCCCAAAACGGAATAAATAATATTTGCCAGTTCGGTTGTCGTCTGAATCGGCTTAATTTTGCGCGCTTCAACAATTTTGCGGGCAATCGCGCGTGATTTTTTTTCTTCGCCGTAATTGTAAAGGATGTCGGCTAATTCTGCCTCGCTTAAATCATTAACCAAATCGGCGGCAGTTTCTCCCGCTTGGCTCATCCGCATATCCAAAGGCGCTTCTTTGGCAAAAGAAAAACCTCTCACTCCTTCATCAAGTTGCATTGATGATACGCCGATATCAAATACCGCGCCATCAATGTTTTCGCTTACTAATTTATCAAAATCACCGAATCTTCCCAAACGAAAATCAAAACGCGCTCCGAATTTTTGTTTTAATTCCCGAGCGCGTGGTTCAACGGTGTTATCTCTGTCTAA
>CAMOLN010000159.1 GCA_946618745.1 uncultured Alphaproteobacteria bacterium
AGCCTGATTTAGCCAAACGTTACGAACATCTCGACAGTTTACTTACAAAACATATTGATATTGAATATATAGCAAAATTTGTCATCGGAAAATATTGGCGGAATATGACATCAGAACAACAACAAAAGTATATTGATATTTTTAAGCGTTACGGATTAGCTTATTATAAAACATTGCCTTTAGATTTTGCTTCATCTCTTACATATGAAGTAATTAAAGCGGAAACTGACGGAAAATTTACCAATGTATCGGCAATAGTGCATTTTAATATAAACGATCAACCTCAGAATTTGGCACTTGTTTTCAGATTACACGAATCAACAGGAATAATCAAAGCAGTTGATGTTAAAGTTGCAGAAAGCAGTATGCTGCTGACTTATCGTTCAAAATTTTATGAAATGATTGCGCAAAATGACGAAGAAATTGAGTGGTTTTTAGAGGATTTGGAAGATATAACCCGCTCTTGGGAAAATAGTTTGAACGAAAATGCACTTAATGACCAAAAATCCCTTGAAATTAAGCAAGAAAACCTATAATGTGCCTGTAAGTGTGTTTTATAATTTATAAGGTTTTTATTAATGAGTGATATGAAAGTAAGATTTGCTCCCAGTCCTACCGGATGGATGCATATTGGAAATACTCGCACGGCAGTATTTAACTGGTTGTTAGCTAAAAAACTCGGCGGAAAATTTATGCTGAGAATCGATGATACCGATGTAGCACGTTCTAAAAAAGAATATGAAGAGGCTATCCGTGATATTCTGGTTTGGCTTGGTTTAACTTGGGATGAAGAAGCCAGACAATCGGCACGCACGGCAAGATATGACGAGATTGTAGCAAAATTAAAAGCCGAAGGGCGAATCTACGCTTGTTATGAAACAGCCGAAGAATTGGAAGTTATGCGAAAAAAACTTATGACTCAAGGCAAGCCGCCGATTTATGATCGCGGCGCTTTGAAATTAACTGCCGGCGATATTGCTAAATATGAAGCAGAAGGCCGCAGGCCGCACTATCGTTTTAAATTAAATCCCGGAGTTATTGAATGGGACGATTTGGTGAGAGGACATATCAAATATGAAGCGGAAAATCTGGCTGATCCGGTGATTATTCGTGAAGACGGCAGTTACTTATATCATTTGCCTTCGGTTATTGATGATTTCGATTTCGGAATTACTCATATCGTGCGCGGTGAGGATCACGTTACTAATACAGCCGCACAGATTCAAATGTTTGAAGCCTTGGGCGGAAAAGCTCCGCAGTTTGCCCACTTACCGTTATTGACCGGAAAAGAAGGCAAGTTGTCAAAACGTCTGGGCTCATTGGGTGTTAGAGAATTGCGCGCAGAAGGAATCGAAAATATGGCGATTTGTGCCTTTTTGGCTAAACTTGGAACATCAGAAGCTATTGAACCTTGGAACAGTTTAGAAGAATTGGCGCAATCTCTGGATTTCGGTAAAATCGGACGTTCGCAACCTAAGTTTGATGAAGAAGAATTAAAACTGTTTAATCACAAAGTTGTGCGCCAGTTGCCTTATTCACACGTAAAAAACCGCTTAAACGTTACGGAAGAATTTTGGGAAGCGATTAAAGGTAACTTAAATACGGTGGCTGAAGCTGAAACTTGGCAAAAAGTCTGCGACACGGAAATTGAGCCGATTATTGAAGATAAAGAGCTTTGTGGTAAGGCTGCCGAATTGTTACCCGATGATTTGGGCGGCGATAATGTTTATAATGACTGGGTAGGCGCAGTTAAGCAGGCTACCGGTAAAAAAGGCAAAGAACTTTTTCACCCGTTGCGGTTGGCTTTGACCGGATTGGAAAACGGACCGGAATTGAAAGTTTTATTGAAATTCATCGGTCATAGCAAAGCCAAAACTCGCCTTTCGGGGCAAAAAGCTTAACAGGAGATAACTTATGCAAATTTTTAATACTTTAAGCGGATTAAAGGAAGAATTTAAGCCGATAGATGAGAATAATGTCAGACTGTATGTATGCGGTCCTACAGTATATGATCATGCGCATTTGGGAAATATTAAAACTTCGGTTTCTTTTGATATTTTGTATCGCCTGTTATGCCATATTTACGGTAAGGATCATGTAACTTATGTTTCGAATATTACCGATATTGATGACAAGATTATCAATAAATCTTTAGCGACAGGAAAGCCAATTAACGAAATTACCAGTGAAACATATCAGTGGTATGTTGATGATATGGCAAAATTAAATGTTTTGTCGCCCAATTATCGTCCCAAAGCTACCGAATACATCAATGAAATGATTGAATTGGTACAATTATTGCTCAAAAACGGACATGCTTATGAAGCGAACGGACATGTATTATTTGATGTGGAATCAATGCCTAATTACGGATTTTTATCCAAACGCTCAATGAAAGAAATGCTAGCAGGAGCACGAATCGAGGTTGCCGATTACAAAAAGAATCCGGCGGACTTTGTGTTATGGAAACCGTCCGATGAAAATCAACCGGGATGGAATAGTCCATGGGGTTTCGGTCGTCCGGGATGGCATTTGGAATGCTCGGCAATGAGTTCTAAACTGTTGGGTAATTCTTTTGATATCCACGGCGGAGGAGCGGATTTGATATTCCCGCATCATGAAAACGAATGTGCGCAATCAATATGTGCTCATCCAAATGATGATTTCGCTCATTATTGGGTGCATGGCGGTATGCTGATGGTTAACGGAGTAAAAATGTCAAAGTCCTTGGGTAATTTTTATACGATTGATCAAGTATTGGACAAAGTTCCGGCCGAAGCTTTACGTTTGACTTTTTTGACCACTCATTATCACCAACCGTTTAATTTCACTTTTGAGGGATTGGAATCGGCTAAGCAGAATTTGGATAAATTTTATAATGCGTTATTGCGCGTTAAAGATATTGCCGCAGATCAAGTTGCGCCCGATGAAAGAGTGGTAAAAGCCTTGGAAGATGATTTGAACACTCCTCTTGCCTTGAGCTATATTCATGAATTGGTCAGTGACTTGAATAAGGCTGAAACTGATGATGAGATAAAGGATAAAAAGTCGATATTACTGGCTTCGGCTGATTTATTGGGCTTACTCTATCAAAATCCGGAAGTGTGGTTTAAGGGCAGCAACGGTAATGAAGCACAGGAAATCGAACAACTGATTGCCGAACGTGCAGCAGCTAAAAAAGCCAAAGATTTCGCCAAAGCCGATAAAATCCGTGATGATTTAAAAGCAAAGGGAATCGTTTTGGAAGATTCACCTGCAGGAACAACTTGGAAAAAAATATAAAAACAATATATCTATAATGAAGGA
>CAMOLN010000160.1 GCA_946618745.1 uncultured Alphaproteobacteria bacterium
TCAAACCGGCAAAATCTCCGCCTTGGGCATGAGTTGCCGTATAAGATGAAGTATAACTTCCCAATGACATGCCGTATAAAACTATTTGTTGATTTTTATATCCCAAATCATGCAATTTATCAATTGCTGCCAGGGCATCCAATTCCAGACCTGATTGAGTTATTTTTCCCTTTACTCCGCCAAATCCGCGATATTCGCCGATAAACACTCCGTAACCTTTATCAACCAATGGTTTCAATTTATAGTAGAATTTAGCGATGTTATAAGAATTTCCATGATAAAAAACTATCAGTTTTTTTCCTGCTTGCGGTTTTACTAAAGCTCCGTAAAGTTTGGTTCCGTCTGCCGCTTTATATTCTATTTTTTCTCCGGAAAAGCCATCGGTTTCTATTGTCGGCATAGCCGCGGTTGTCGCGTTCGGATTATAGAAAAAATATCGAGGAAACCAATAAACAGCCGCACAAAAACCGATATAAGCCATGCCTAACACACCGCCTAAACCGTATAAAAATTTTTTCTTATTCATTTCTGAGTTTTTCCCATATCTGCGGATAATAATCCAATACCGCTTTCAGTTGTTTATCATTACCGCCTTGTGCAATATTAATCTGCGTCAAAATTTGTTCGGAATTTTCACGCATCTCTCGCTCGGCATTTACCAATCTTATTTTACGCATCCTGTTCCAGAATGTTTTAACTTTAGCTCCACCCAAAACTTCCATCGCCCAAAACCATATATCATCAGCATAAGGAGCCAACATCTTAAATCTTTCAACATTGGTAACATCCCTATGCATAATATGTGGTGGATATAATATTCCTCCTACGCCGGTGGCAAAATTAGCAAAGCTCGGAGTAAGGCGGGTAACATTATGCGGCCATTTCGAGTAAGTAAGCATATTACCATCTTTATCCCAAGTAACCCGATGACAACGATGACAAATAATATTTTTCGGATATTTTTGATGTTGCAGGTAAAGTTTTTTCAACCAATTTTGGGGATAAAAAACATCATCATCAGCCGTAACAATTATATCATCAGGATATTCCAATAACGACGGCACCAGTTTTTTATAAGAACGCCAATCATCACACCATTTTATGGTCAATCCGTTTTTTTGCAAATCTAATACTTTTTGCGGTATATCTGCTTCCCGATTAGGAAATTGTTCTTTTGCCAACCACAATATAACCTCATCCGGTTTAATGCTTTGATTAAGTAATGAATACAAAGTATAATGAATATCACTCATGCGGGGAGGAAAAGAAGTCAGCGACACAATCAATTTTTGTTTTCTTTTATCGGTATTGATACCGATTTCATCAAATGCTACAATTTTTTTCTCGACTTTAGCTCGGTTGATATGCAGGGGCACTCTAGCCTTTTTGGTATAAGTAAAAGTTTTTCCCAAAAAGGTTATTTTGCGCAAATTGCCTTGTTTTTCTTTTTTATATAGTCTCATTATTATCTCGTCTGTTAATATAACATATTAGTAAAAGTCTAAAATCAATTGACATTTTGGTCAAGATTAATATTTTAGTTGTAAAGGTATATTTTCTTAAGGCAAACAACCATGAAAAAAAGAACGGTTTCTTCATCTTTATTAAATTCTCTCAAAAATATTGTAGCTAAAACCAAACGTCGTTTTTTCGGGGCTTCCGCTCATCTGCTCAATGATGATAAAGTGTCTTTTGCAGAAGCGATTGATATTCAAAGAGAAGCTTATATCAAAAGCCTTAAACGCTCTATCAAGCCGGATCGCACCCCGCCTTATTTGGAATTAGCCGCCCAACTTTTGGCAGATGAACCGCAAATTTTTGAGGCTGCTGCTCATCATCTTACTGCCATCGCCAAGTCGCGTCGTAAATATGCCCCAGAAATCAAAGCAATTTTTGCCGAGATTATTGCCAATAAAAAATTATCTCAAGAAAAATTGGATTATATCAATGCTCGAATTAATGAAATTTAACTAAAAAAACTTGCTTTTTAAATAAAAGCAAACTATAAACGACAATACAGATAATTAAATACAAATTATTAATAATAAATACTAAAACTATGAAAAAGACATTAGTTATCAGCAGTTTGGTGTTGAGCGTCGCTACTTTGATGCTTTACCTGACAGCTTGGTGGAGTAGCAGCAATGCTACAGAGCATTGCTTGTCCAATGTATCTTTCTACGAGGGTTACTTCCTCGTGGTTGGAATAGTCACAATGGTGAATTTTGTATGCTCTCTGCTTGCAAGCTACGAAATGAACTATAAAATTTCTTCCATGTTAGCATGGATTTTTAGCGGCATCGTGATGGGGATTAGTTGGGGAATTTATGGTACAGCTTTTACCCTTGCGAATCCTATATGGATGGTTGTCGGATTAATTGTATCTGCTCTGGCAATTCTTTTTGACGCCATTAGTTTAAAGAAAATTCCCTCGTCAACGTAAGGCGAGGGGATTTTCTTATATCCCAAAAGAGAGACTAAGAGTAAAATCCCAAAGTTCGTTGGTTAAAAAATATAATAATTTAACATAGTTAAGATCATAATTTTGTACTGTTCCGGTTTCATGTCCTAATGCTTTGCCATGCACGATAGGATTGCTCATATTATCAGGAATAGCTTCACCGCGTTGCAACATAACTGGCTGACCTTGGTGGTTCTTCATCTTAATCTTGACTTTGTTTGTATATATGCTATATATAATATACCCTTAAGGCACTCTTACCAATTGGAACGAAAGATTTTAATCGCCTATTGTGTATCTTTGTTTGGATTGAAATTTCAAGCAAAGGATAAAGAGGGAAAGCCCCCCAAAAATGGTGGGCTTTGCTAGTTTTTGGGAATATAAGAATGTTGACTTTAGGTATTTTTTTGTTATATATAGCAGTGTCTTTTGAATCATTTTCAAAAGATGAGCCCTCTTACCAATAGGAACGAAAGGTCTAATCGCCTATTGTGTATCTTTATTTGGAGAGAACTGTCAAATAAAGGATTAAGAGGGCTTACTGCTTTTTATACGTTTGTTATTTTGGATAATACATTGAAGAGACAGTTATCCCGTTGTCTGTTGTTGATGTTATCAATTTCAGGTCACCTTTGGGCGTTGGTATTATATAAACATTTTGTCCTCTGGGGCTAACCTCAATAGGGGTATTGTTTCTAACGTATTTAGGAATTTGCGTTACTTCGCTTTTAGGTATATTATGCTTATACATAATTTTATCTAAACCATAGTTACGCCTAGTTTCCGTTGCACGTTTTAATTCTCTTC
>CAMOLN010000161.1 GCA_946618745.1 uncultured Alphaproteobacteria bacterium
TAATGCTGGCGACAACACTATTAATGCCTCCGACGACATTAGTATAGCTCTGGGCTCCAACACTTTAACCGCCGATGAAGTAGATCTCGGAAGCGCTAAAGTTACCATGAATGTTGATAGAGTTGTTGACTATGACACCGGTGCTTATGAAGGCGGTAAGATTTTGGCTGATGTTTCTGCCGAAGATTCTGCTTTGGAAATCACTTTCACCGATGAGAATATCTTGTCCGAGCAAAACTCAACCATTAACGGTCTGCAGCTTTACTCCACGGGAATTGATAAAGATAATATTTCGATTACCAATGAATATTTCCACATCGACCAAGATGATGCCGGTAATTACATTGTTACCAACGATGCCAACAATGCCGATACATCAGCAGCAGCCGGAAATGAAAATAATCAAAAAGCTGCCGAAGCTTGGAATAATGCAAACGGTTTAGATCGCGACACCGTTCCCGGCGCATTGCAAAAGGATTTGAATCTGGCTTCCAGAAACGATCCTTCGCAATATGTCAATGCATTAACCGATGTAGCTCCGACCGACAGTGCTATTCAGGTAGCTATGGTTCAGGAAATCAACAAACATATTTCCAACCAAATTACCAAACGCCTGACAACTCAAGGAATGAGCTCCGGAGATGCTTTTGCTCGCCGTGGTGCTTGGGTTGATGTTTTGTATAATCATGCAAAACAAGACAGCTCAAGTTCAACCGCCGGTTTCAAAGGCAAAACTACCGGTTTGGCTTTAGGTGTTGATGGTGATGTTAATGATGAAATCACCGTCGGTTTAGGTTATATTCACAGCAATAGTGATGTTGATGCCGGCAATAGAGATATTGACATCAAAGGTCACAACCTGTTTGCTTATGCCAAATATCAACCGGCCGAATGGTTTGTTCGTGGCAACATCGGCTATGGCAAATCCGAGTATAAAGAGAAATTGGCTGTTATGGGTTATAACAACGATGCCAAGTATGACGTCAACAACTATAACTTAAATGCTTATGTAGGATACGATCTTGCTAACGGTATTACTCCGGAAGCCGGTTTAAGATATACTTATATCGATCGTGACAACTACAAAGATGCACTCGGTCAGGCTATCGATCAAGAAAACTTTGATGTCTTAACTGCCGTTATCGGTGTAAGATATGCCAAAGTTTTGACCGGCAGCTATGGCACTATAACCCCGAGCGCCTACATCGCAGCTACTTATGATTTGATGACTGATGATGCTGAATCAATTGTCAGAATCAGCGATAGCACTTACGATTTCACAGCGGAAAAATTGGATCGCTTTGGAATTGAAGCCGGTGTAGATGCCAAATACACTATCGGTAACTGGGATTTAATCGCCGGATACGAATTGGGTATTCGTGATGATTATACATCTCATACCGGTATGTTGAAAATCAGATACAATTTCTAATCTTTAGTAAATTGTTCAAAAAGAATACCACCGTCGAATTTTGGCGGTGGTATTTTTTTGAGTGTTTTTTTTATTACATATTAATCAGTTTTTCCAATTCACTTGCATCTAATATCTCCGGCAACACTATGCCGTCACGAAAACGTGGCGAAAACAATATATAAAAAGGCAATCCCTGCCGTCCGAATTTTTGCATAAAATGCAAAACTTGCTCATTATAATTGGTCCAATCAACTTCCATGACCAACACTTTATTATTCTCCAAAACATCTCTGATATATTCCAAATCTAAAACAAAGTTTTCATTATATTTGCAAGTCAAACACCAATCCGCACCGATTTTAACCAAAACTTTATTACCTTGGTCAATGTGATAGGCAATAGTTTGCAAATTAAGCGGCATCACCGGCGTCTGATTAGTCGCTTTTCTAAGTTTATGCGCCGCCCATTCAACATCAACCAAACTGACAATAATCAATAAAATTGTCAAACCGATTTTCCACATACTATATTTTTTGTATAAATAATTCCTGATATATTCGTCCTTTACTTTATCGGTTTCTTTAAGCAGCATATCATAAAACATCCATAATATCAGCGCTGTGATGATATACAATATCCAATGCCATATTTGCCCGTTCTGACTTTGAGCCGCCAATAAACTGACCAGCCACATCAAAGTTATTATCAACATCAGAATCATCGCCGTATTAATCCATTTCAGCCATTTTCCCGGTCTTGGCAAATAAAAGGCAATCCTTGGAAAAGCCGCAATCAAAATATAAGGACTGGCCAATCCTAATCCGACAGCTAATACCGCTAAAATAATATCAATAGGGCTCCCGGCCAAAGCAATTCCCATCGCTGTTCCCAAATAAGGAGCCATACAAGGTGTTGATAAAGCCACCATAAATAATCCGCTCAAAAATTCAAAAACTTTATCCCTTTGAGAAAATTTTTGTAATACCCGATTGTGCCAGTTATGCTCATGTTGTCCGACAATCCCGAATATATAAGCCAGAAAATAAGTTACAATCCAAATCATTACCGCCAAAAAAGTAATGCTTTGAAACTGCATTCCCCAGCCCATGGCAACTCCTGCCATTTTTAAGCAACTTAATAAAATTGCCAATATTAAAAATGCTGTTCCGATTCCTAAACTGTTATAAATAAAATTACTGCGTATTTTGGCTTCGTTTAACCCGCCGAACTTGGTAAAAGCCAATAATTTAAGTGATAATACCGGAAAAACACAAGGCATAAAATTAAGTAATAATCCGCCTAATATCGCCAAGCAGAAAACATAAAACGAAAAACTTGTCCCGCCGGAATTATAAAATATACCGGTTCTTAGTTTTTGGGTTGTTATATACTGATTTGAACTTCCTTGTGATAACCAAAAAGTGTAATTATGGTTTTTATAATCAAAATCATCATCTTTTAATTCAAACCAAGCATTTATTTTTTTATTGTTAAGACTTATCTTTGGTGCGGCAAAATGTTTGGCTTCTTCACCGATCATAAACACTTTGGCGCGTGTATTATCATCAGCGGCAAATTCCAATCTTATCCCTTTATATTTATTTTCTCGCGTGTCATCAAATAAACCGTATAAATCAAATTTATCGCGTTTGGCTGTTGATGCTACGTTTCTTTTGATTAAATTAATGTGATAAGCATAATTGCCGTCTTGAGGATTATTAATCGGTTTAATTTCAAGTTCCGGATTTCCGTAATTTAACTCACATTTGCTGTCCGCACAAACATTTGCTTTGAGAGCCAATCTTATAATGGCTTTTTGCTTAACATCTTTTATTTTA
>CAMOLN010000162.1 GCA_946618745.1 uncultured Alphaproteobacteria bacterium
CGTGGATGCGGCCTTTATGCTGTGTGTGGAACTTTAAACGTTTTGGACTTAACATTTTATTCTAACCTCTTGTTATTATTTTTGTTCAGCCAACTTTTTGTCTTGAGCCATCGGATCATGAGCCATAATTTCGCCCTTATAGATCCAAACTTTTACGCCGCAAGCGCCATAAGTTGTATGAGCTGTTGAGGTTGCATAATCAATGTCTGCACGCAATGTGTGCAAAGGAACTCTGCCCTCGCGATAATGTTCGGTTCGAGCAATTTCAGCCCCTCCCAAACGTCCCGAGCACGCAACTTTAATACCTTCAGCACCCAAGCGCAAAGCCGACTGCATAACGCGTTTCATCGCTCTGCGGAAAGCAACACGTCTTTCCAACTGTTGAGCCACGCTGTCAGCAACTAACTGTGCATCCAACTCAGGTTTTCTAACTTCAACAATGTTTAATTGAACTTCGGAATCAGTCATTTTTTGAATGTCTTTTTTCAAAAACTCAATATCCTGTCCCTTCTTGCCAATTACAACACCAGGTCTTGCCGAATAAATGGTAACTCTGGCCTTTTTAGCAGGTCTTTCAATCAAAATCTTGCTAATACCGGCAGCTGCCAATTTATCCTTCAAGAATTCTTTAATTTTAACATCTTCGTGAAGATAATCTGCATACTTATCATCAGCATACCAACGAGAATCCCAAGTGCGATTTACACCTAAACGAAGACTGGTAGGATTTACTTTTTGTCCCATTAGATTACTCCTCACGCTCTGCAACAACGATAGTCATGTTAGAAAAGGGTTTCAAAACACGAGCCCCTCTTCCACGTCCTCTCGCGCTCATGCGCTTCATAACTATACCTTTACCAACATAGGCAGCTTTAACAAACAACTTATCAATGTTTAATTGATGATTGTTTTCAGCATTGGCAATAGCCGACTGCAAAACAGTCAAAGCAACCTTAGCAATTCTTCTCTTCGAAAAACTGAGCTCGGCAACAGCCTTAGAAGCACTCATTCCACGAATGGTCTGAGCTACCAGATTCAGCTTGCGCGGAGAGGTACGAATTGAATGACAAATAGCCAAAGCCTCTTTTTCATTCACTCTTCTCTGATTCTTAACTTGACTCATAATTAACCTCTCTTAGCTTTCTTATCTGCTGCGTGACCGTAAAATGTACGGGTAGGAGCAAACTCGCCGAATTTATGACCAATCATATCTTCGGTAACCAAAACCGGAATAAATTTATGTCCGTTGTGAACACCAAATGTTAAACCGACAAATTGCGGTAACATAGTTGAACGACGTGACCAAATTTTAATTACTTCATTACGCTTCGAAGCCTTAGCAGCTTCAGCTTTTTTCAGAAGATAGCCATCAACAAACGGGCCTTTCCATACGGAACGTGTCATTAGCTTTTCTCCTTATTTCTTTTTATTTTCATGACGGCTTCTCATAATGAATTTATCCGTCTTTTTGTTAGTACGAGTCTTATAACCCTTAGTCGGAATACCCCAAGGAGTAACCGGATGACGACCGCCAGAAGTACGACCTTCACCACCACCATGCGGGTGATCCACAGGGTTCATAGCAACACCGCGTGATACCGGACGATTGCCCAGCCAACGGTTGCGTCCCGCTTTACCCAACGACTTGTTTTGGTTATCCGGATTCGAAACAGCGCCAACCGTAGCCAAGCACTCTTCGCGAACAACACGCAACTCGCCGGAACTTAATTTTAATTGTGCATAGCCGGCATCTTTACCAACTAATTGAGCATAACAACCAGCCGAACGAACCAATTGTCCGCCCTTACCGACCTTAAGCTCAATATTGTGAATTATAGTTCCTACCGGCATATTCTTCAAAGGCATTGCATTACCCGGCTTAATATCGGCTTTTTCCGAAGAAATAACCTTATCACCGGCTTTCAATCTCTGCGGAGCCAAAATATAAGCCTTCTCACCGTCTTTATAGCTAATCAAAGCAATAAAAGCCGAACGATTCGGATCATATTCGATTCTCTCAACAATAGCCTCTGAATCAAATTTTCTGCGTTTAAAGTCAATCACGCGCAACTTGCGTTTATGACCACCACCAATCCTGCGACTGGTAACATGACCGAAATTATCCCTACCGCCGGTTTTAGTCAAACCTACAGTTAAAGTCTTTTCGGGTTTTCCTCTGTACAACTCGCTTCTGTCAACGACAACGAGCTGACGAAGTCCAGGAGATGTGGGCTTATAATTTTTCAATGCCATTTTCTATATTCCTGTTGTAACATCAATGTTTTGACCTTTGGCAAGAGTAACCACGGCCTTTTTATAGTCAGAACGCTGTCCGACATGACCACGGAACATTTTTTCCTTACCATTTGTGCAAATAGTGTTCACTTTGGTAACCTTAACATTAAATATCGACTCAACTGCCGATTTAACGTCATTTTTTCCGGCCCACAAAGGAACCATGAACGTAACTTTGCCGTTTTCCGAAGAAAGCATAGACTTTTCAGTAATAACCGGACGAACTAAAGTATCATACATTTTAGCAGTTACATTGTTTGTGTTTTTCGACTTACTCATTTCAATCTCTCTCCCAAGCAGGCAACTGCATCTTTAGTCAGAACCAATTTATCCTTTCTCAAGATGTCATATACGTTAGCACCAATAGCAGGCAAAACATCAACTTCTACCAAATTGCGTGAAGCCAACGCAAAATTGGTATCAATCTCTTTACCGCCAATAATTAGGCAATTATTCAATCCGCAAGCCTCCAAGCTGCTTTTCAATAATTTAGTTTTGGGCTCTGCCAATTTAGCCTCATCCAAAATAACTAAATTACCTTCTTTCAACTTAGCCGACAAAGCGGTTTTCAAACCTAATTGTCTGAATTTCTTAGTCAAATCGTGCGAATGATCACGAACAACCGGACCAAATACAATACCACCTTTGCGGAATTGTGTGCCTTTGCGTGAACCTTGACGTGCACGACCACCGCCCTTTTGCTTAAACGGCTTTGCCGGCGTCAATGCAACTTCGGAACGACCTTTTGTTTTGTGTGTCCCGGCTTGCATTCTCGCCAATTGCCAAACAACAACGCGATGCAAGATGTCAGCACAAACTTCCAAACCGAAAATCGACTTGTCAAGTTCAATTGAGCCAACAACTTTATTTTCCAAATTTAAGATGTCCTGTTTCATATTTTTCATCCTTCAATCTTATGCATTTTCAGCCGGAGCTTCGGCTTTA
>CAMOLN010000163.1 GCA_946618745.1 uncultured Alphaproteobacteria bacterium
CCGGTTCAGATTGGTATTTAGCATTGGAAGGTGATAATGGTTGGGGCACTGATGATCCTGTAGAAACCCCCGAAGTAGTGGCAGCTATCGGCTTGCATCAGGCAGCAATTGAACAAACCCGCAGCGTTGTTCGCAATGTCAGCAACAAAGTTGGCGCGGGAAGGGAGTATTGCCCGCATTGCGGCGTTTACGACTACAATTGGGATGGCGAGAAATTGCGTAACCTTTGGGTGTTGGTCAACGGCGAGAATGCTCAAATTGATAAACATATCGATATGGAAGCCAAAATTTGGGGAATTGAAGCCGGATTTGATGTTCAAAAAGATCCTTGTAATACTTTAGGCGTGTTTGCCTCCTATCGTCGTGGCGACTATGACTTATCCGGCGATGGCGACAAATATCGTTCTTCCATTGGCTCGGATATCGATATCGACAGCTATCTGGCCGGTTTATACTATCGTTATGATAAGAATATGAATTGGTTGTTTGCCACCATTTATGGCGGTTTGCAAAAAGCTGAAGTTAAAACAGACGATGGTGTAACCGAATTTGATACCGACGGAGTTGAATTAGGCGCCGGAGTGGAAGTAGGACGCACTATTCCGCTCAACGACAGCGTAACCTTAACCCCGAGCTTCGGCTTGTATTATAATCAGGTAAATTATGACGAAGCAGAGGATAATGTCGGCAAGCGCTATGATTGGAGCGAAATTCGCCACGTTGAAGCGGAAGCAGGAGTTCGCTTGGAGAAACAATTTGAGCGTGGTAAATTATACATCAAACCGAGTATAATCCGCACCTTAACCGGCAATGATAAAGTCAAAATCACCGGCATGGGCGAGGCTGATACCTACCATGACCAAACTTTAGGACGTATCGAGGTCGGCGGACGCTATGGCTTTACCGATGCTTTCTCGGGCTATGCTTGGGGTAATTACACCTTTGGCTCTGATTATCAGGCCACCGGAGCCGGAGCCGGCGTCAGCTACGCTTGGTAAAATTGCTAAACTAAAAAAAATCCCTTCATTCGGTTGAAGGGATTTTTTTTGTTTGCATAATCAATACTATTTGCATAAAAAAACAACGTTTAAATCGACCACTTTGAAACGAAAAAATGTAAAAAAAGAAAAAGCAAATAAAATCGATAAATTAACTAAATATCAATAAAATCAATATACAAGATATAGGAGAGATTTTTCTTGTATATTAGACAGAATTGTGCTAATATGTGTTTATAATTAATCAATTTAAACGTTGGTTTTTATTTTAGGAAAAGACATTAACTAAGGAGCAGATAATATGACAGTTAAATTTACCGAAGAAGAAATGTGCAAAATTTTATGTGATGCTGCCTACGAAATGGATCAATTTAGTAAAATTTGGTCTGATAGTGCAGAGCATTTGTTGGACTATGATAAACAACATTCAAAAGGTCCAAAAGAATACAGTTACCTAAGGGCTTTTTTGCGTAATTCAGTTGAACGCAAATCTGAACGCCAAATTAATCCTAAGAAAATAAAAGACTTTATTGAAAGTGCTGTTGCAAGAGGAATTTTTAACGACGGAGATTTAGGAAATATACTTGCTGAAGCTATACACAATAACAATCATGCAATACATCCGAGAGATTTAGATGAATTGTTAAATGATGAAAATATAACATCTGTCCTTGAAAATAAATATCCCGACAATGAAACAAAAAAACTTTTATTTGAACATAGGCTAAAGAAGGTCAGAGGCTCTTACGATGAACGACAACAGCTAAGAAACGCTAGAAGACTTGGAACTGCAGCGATGAAAGCAGCAGGAAATGGAGTTATACTTCCAAGATATAATTTAGAAGAAGATAAAATAGACCGTGACGCATTGACGGCGCTACGCCAAATTGCTAAATCTAGCAAGAGAGATCCACTAGCAGAAAAAGCTAAACGCATGAAGAATATGAGAGAGCCCTAATCTAAAAACGATTTTTAAGCAGTTTTCTTTCTAAGTAGCTCTTCTGCCAATTTTTCCAGTTGAGCTAAATCTTCTTGCTTCATCGCCGATTTAATTGTTACTTTGTTTTCGCAAAATGTCAGATTTTTGCAACCTTCTAACATCTCGCGCATTTTTTTTGCCGCCATCGGCGCCCAAGAACCATTCTCAATCAAACCTATTGTACGATTTTGATAATTTTTATCTTTCAACTGACTAATAAAATTTTCCATCTGCGGCATAATTCCGGCATCATGGGTAACACTAGCCAAAATCAATCGATTATAACGAAAAGCATCTTCAACCGCCTCGGCCATATCTTCTCGTGCCAAATCGGTGATTGCCACTTTTTCGCCCTTGTGTTCTAATATTTCTTTCAGTTTAATCGCCACATCCTTAGTATGTCCGTAAATCGAAACATAAGCAATAAATACACCTTTGTCTTCCGGCTGATAACTGCTCCAAATGTTGTATTTATTCATATAATAATCCAGATTTTCCTTTAACATCGGACCATGTAAAGGAAATATTTTTTGAATATCTAAAATCGCCGCTTTTTTCAGCACATTTTGCACTTGTTGTCCGTACTTGCCGACAATATTAAAATAATAGCGTCTGGCTTCGCAAGCCCAATCCTCATCGCAATCTAACGTTCCGAATTTACCGAAAGCATCTGCCGAGAACAACACTTTGTCTTGTTTGTCATAAGCAAACATAACTTCCGGCCAATGCACCATCGGTGCAGTAATAAATTGCAGTTTATGATTGCCTAAATCTAATTCATCACCGTCTTTTACCTCAATTTTACGATTCGCTATATCCAAACCTTCAAAAAACTGCTCCAATAAACCGAAACTTTTAGCCGTTGCCACCATTTTAGCATTAGGATAAAACTCCATAAATTGAGCTATATTAGCCGCGTGATCCGGCTCCATATGCAAAACAACCAAATAATCCGGCAACCTTTCGCCTAAAACCGTTTTGAGATTGGCAAACCACTTATCGGTAACTCGTTTATCCGCCGTATCCATCACCGCAATTTTATCATCTTTAATCACATAAGAATTATAAGATATTCCATTGGGAACAATATATTGCCCTTCAAACAAATCGAGAGTCTTATCATCAACCCCGATATAAAAAATATCATTGGTCAACTGCATCTGTTTTTCCTTCATTATATATATATTGTTTTTATATTTTTTTCCACGTTGTTCCTGCAGGTGAATCTTCCAAAACGATTCCCTTTGCTTTTAAATCATCA
>CAMOLN010000164.1 GCA_946618745.1 uncultured Alphaproteobacteria bacterium
CAACTAAATTGTGAAAATCCATCAGAAAGCCAAATACTGATACCTGCAATAGAGAAAAAAGAGCTGGATTGGGATATGATTGACAGGATTGCAAAAGAAAATCCAGATTTCAAAGAATTTGTTAATTTAATTACAGAATTTTATCAAACAGGCAAAATAAAAACAAGAGATTGGGATATTTCCGACGAAATATAATTTTATAAACTTATCAGAAGTACAAATTTTGGGTTTATTTATAATTTAAACTCTTAATCTTGGCAATCTTCACAAATTCTTCTTTGAATAAATCTAAAATCTTGCAACATTGATTTTTTGGTTTTATGATACAGCGAGAATTTAACCTGTTATGGAGTTTGATGTGTTATCTCTTCTGATTTTTTTTATCGGCTATATGATTTTTGCCACAGCTAATTGGATTATTCACAAATTCGGTCCGGTTACTTACGAGCAAATAATGTTCCACCTCAATATGCCTTTCGATTCGGAAACACGGCTCATGTTAAGCTATTTCAAACATACCGTTATGACTGCGGTCATCATTATTTTGCTTTTGTTGTTGCTGTTTTGCCGCAAATACAAATTTCATGTTAAACTCATCGATCAGGTCAGGGATTTTATTTATGCCAAAAAACTTTGGTTCAGCTTAGCTTGGTTAGCTTTTTGTTGCCTGTGGTTTGTCATTCGTATGAATGTTTGGACTATGTTGAATTATCATAATATCAAACGTGAAACTTCCAATTTTTACGAGCAAAATTATGTTATGCCGCAGCATACCAAAATCACTTTTCCCAAACATAAACGCAATTTGGTGCTGATATTTATGGAGAGTATGGAGGCAACTTATGCCAAAACTCCACGCCATAATTATTTTGAGGCTGACTTAATTCCCGAATTACATCATTTAGCCAAGCAAAATATCAATTTCAGCGATAATGAATATATCGGCGGATCTTCTCCCATCGATGGAACTCAATGGACCCAAGCCGGATTGGTGGCACAAACTTGCGGAATACCAATTCAGCTTCCCATCAATGACGCTAATTTCTTCCACCCCAAAAAGAGTTTTTATCCTAATGCCTGGTGTTTATACGATATTTTGCGTCAAAAAGGTTATGAAGAAAGTTTTCTGCTCGGCTCTAATGGTGAGTTTGCCGGCATGAACCGTTTTCTTGAGACTCACGGCAAGCAAAAAATGCTGGATATTTTATTCTATTCCAAACGTGACGGCATCAAAGTATCTTTTGAAAAAACCACCAAACTGCCGGATAAACAACTCTTTGTTTATGCAAAAGAAGAGCTGTCGCAACTGGCCGCACAAAATAAACCTTTTGTCTTTACTTTGATGACGCTGGACACTCATTATGGAACATCCAAATTTGCCGATGATATTTGCGAGCGTAAATATGGCGAACGCAACAATATCAAAAATGTGGTTTCCTGCTCCAGTTATCAAATCGGCGAGTTTGTCAACTGGCTCAAACAACAACCGTATTATCGTGATACTGTTATTGTAATGTTGGGTGATCATCTGACTATGAACGAATTTTTCACCGAGGATATGAATCGCAAAGTCTTAAACATATTTATTAATTCTTCGATTGGGGCCGATCGCACCAAAAATCGCACTTTCACGCCTTTTGATATTTATCCGACCATTATCGAAAGTTTAGGCGCCAAAATTTCCGGCCATCGTTTAGGTTTAGGCACATCACTGTTTTCTGATATTCCGACTTTAACCGAAAGCAAAATGAGTATTGAGGAAATGGACAAGGAAGTCCGCAAATCTTCTCAACTTTATGATTGGTTGCTCTACGGAAAAAATGTCAAATAGCCTACCACGGCTCGGCATATAACAAAAACTTATCGCGACCGTTGATAGTCTTTATTTCATGATTAAGCAAAATTGTCGGTAATTCATATTGGCAAAAAGTGCTTAAAGGATGGGCATTTTTGATAAAAGCCGTAATATTACCGCTTGCTCCCAATACCATCCGCGTTGAAGCAATCCCCCACACTTGATAAGCTTCATCTCGTGATAATCCGCTGTTTGGCGAAAACAAATCAAGTTTTAACAAAGCTTTTCCGCAAGGAGTATCCTCAATAGTCATTGCGTTTTCATGATTTTTTACATAATCTAATGCCAAATGTTTGTTGGTATCATCATTTTGAAAACTCACACTGAACAACACCAAAGAATCCGGCTTGGTTGTTACATCATAAGTTCTGGCAATATCTAAAATGTTTTGATCTACCATGGCACACCGTGAATGCAACGTTCCGGTGTTTTCTCACAATCTGCATGTCCCAGTTCATATTGCGCGTGTCTTTCCGGAGAAAACTCACCGGCTTTAATGCATCCGCTTAAAATAATCACCAATAAACAAACTAAAATATTTTTCACAATTTCATCCTTTAATAATAACCCACCAAATAACAACGACAATAGTCACAATTATCAAACGTGCCAATTGAGCCAACCAAATACTTTTATCATAATTTGCTGCCGATTTCCAAATTCCTTTAATAATCCCGCAAGAATATATGATTAAAAACAATGATGTAGCAAAATAACACAACAACCAAACCACATTTATCTGGCTGAAATTACTTATGTTAAAATTTTTGAAGAAATTAATCCAATTATTACCACTTGCATAATATCCGGCCAAAGATCTGAACATTTTGTGAATATAATATAAAATGGTCAGCCCTAAAACTCCGTATTTCCAAAAGGCCACCCGAAGCGGTAATTCTCCGTTGAACAGTTTCTTTAACATCATTTTGGTCCTTTATTGCTTTACCAACAGCCATAATTATGTTGTGCATTACACTTTTAAGCAAGCAAATAATGAATAATCTTAACAGTTAGCTATATTAACCGCCAACCCGCCTAAAGAAGTCTCTTTATAACGATTACTCATATCACGTCCGGTCGCATACATGGTTTTTATAGCATTGTCAAGCGATACAAAATGTTCGCCTTTTCCCTGCATAGCCAGTCTGGCCGAATTTACGGCTTTGACCGCTCCCATCGCATTTCTTTCAATACAAGGAATTTGCACCAATCCGCAAACCGGATCGCAAGTCAAACCCAGATTATGCTCTATGGCAATTTCCGCGGCCTGTTCAATCTGATTGTTATTTCCGCCCATTGCCGCCGCCAATCCTGCCGCAGCCATCGAACAAGCCACTCCGATTTCT
>CAMOLN010000165.1 GCA_946618745.1 uncultured Alphaproteobacteria bacterium
AAAAATGCAAATGATGACTGCATGTTTGTATGCAATGCAGTCAAATGTCCTTCCAGGGTTTCCAGCTTATTGGATTGTAACTTGGCCAATTTTTTGGCTGACGAAAAACTTGCACAACGCAACATCTCCACTATAGCCGGACAATTGCTTCGCGCCAGCAACGTGAGTAATGTTGGCGAAATGTTGTGTTTTTCCGAAGACAATTTGAGCAATATGCGTAACATCGGCGATAAGATGTTGAGCTTGCTTAAGCAGTCGTTGGAAGAAAATCACGGGGCAAAAATCGGAATGTTCAGTTCCAATGTGCATGTTCCGACAGGCTCCTGTGTTATTGAGTTGGTTGCTGTGATTGAAGAGTAAAACTATTTTCCCTGCCGTCTTGAAAAACAGACCGCAGGGATTTTTTTCTTGACAAATTGACGGAATATTATAATCTTTGTGACAGAAAAATAATTATTAATATATAAAAAAATACCATTATGAAAAACGAAGAAGTTTTCGAGCAGAGTATAAGAGATTTTCTGCTCGGTTTGCCCACAACGGTTCCGGCTGGACAGCAAATAATTGCCTTGGCTGGCATTGTGAGGACCAATGAAATGTTATATTTCTTGGGGCCGACACAATTTTTCGACAGAGAAGTTGATGTGGATGCGACCACATTGGCTCACAACGTTGCCAAGGAGGTTTTGGCTTATAGCCTCGACAATGATCCAGTATATTTCGGCCAGTCGGTGGTTAGCATTCCACCGAAAACGGCTGAAAAATGCCGATACCCGATTAACGGGGTTATAGGGGAAAATTTTGCCTCTCGCTTGGCGAATCACAACATCACCACGATGTTGGATTTATTCGCAATTAATAAAGCTGACCTGAAAGGGTGCGGCTTTAGCAAGGAAGAAAGAGGTCTCTTAAGGCTCTATATGAGCAAACAGGGATTTCATATGGGGAGCTTAAGAAACCCTAATGTAAAAATAACCCCGACACCGGCGGAAGACTTACCCGCAACAATTGAAGTATTGCTGCAATATGTTGCGGCATAACAAAAAACCTTGTGCTTGAAAGAAGGCGCAAGGTTTTTTGCTATTATTAAACTTAAAGTTTTAGAAATTATAGCGCATACCGGCGGTAACTTCGGCAACGTGATTCAAATCCGAAGCGCCGATATAAGCATAACGTCCGACAATACGAGCAGAAATATGATCGGTCATATTATACATGGCACCGCCACCGATACGCCAACCGACATGGTTATTGGAATCGTTTTGCTCTTCCAAGAAACCTTTGTAGTAATAGTCGGCTACACCGATGGTGCCGATAATGTCATATTTACCTTCGCAACCGAGCGGCATATAACCATACATATCCATACCATAAACATTCAGATTGGTTTTTAATTTACCGTCGGGAGTATCCTTACTGTCACCCCAACCCCATTGACCGAAAAATTCAACACCAAAATAATCCATACGGGCACCGATGTTAAAAATACCGGAATTATAGTCTTCTTTAGCTTCACTTAATGAACCTTTGAAATCTGCACTGTCAAAAGCATAATCAGCTCCGACATAGATTTTGGTATTTTTAGTCATGGTATTATACCAATTAGCCGCATTGGCTTGGGTTGTCATTAATGCACAGGCTACACCTGCAAGTAATAATGTTTTTTTCATTGTATTTAAAACTCCATTTATAAATAGGTTTATTTTTAACAAAAGTCCTATTTCAACCGACATTTTATTCGGTCGGCAAAATTTAGATAATCCGCATAAAAGAATTTTAAAGTGGCTATTAAATGTTTTTTTACATAAATTTGCTAATGTAGTGATGTTTATTACAGAAAGATTGGAAACTCAATGTGTTGCGCTCCACAAAAAAATTGTTCACTTTGTCCTCGTTTGGTGGAATTTCGTGCGGAAAATCAAAAAAAATTTCCCGATTATCATAATGCACCGGTTCCATCTTTTGGGGATTTGTCGGCGCAAGTTTTAATTGTGGGGTTAGCACCGGGATTGCACGGAGCTAATCAAACCGGGCGGCCTTTTACCAATGATTATGCCGGAGATATTCTTTACCCTGCTTTGCTAAAGTTCGGCTTGGCTGAAGGTAATTATGCCAGAAGAGCTGATGACGGATTTAAGCTGATAAATGTAAGAATCACCAACTCGGTGCGTTGCGTGCCGCCACAAAATAAAGTTACCGGTGATGAGGTTAAAACCTGCGGACAATTTTTAATCCAAGAAATTGCCGCAATGCCGAATCTCAAAGTTATTTTGACCTTGGGTGCGGTTGCACATAATGCGGTGCTGGGAGTTTTGAGATATAAAAAATCGACATTTAAATTTGCTCACGGGGCCATACATCATTTGGATAAACATAATTTGATAATGATAAATTCTTATCATACCTCACGTTATAATATTAATACCGGAGTTTTGAGTGAAGAAATGTTTGCTGAAATAATTAAAAAAATCCAAGAGGTATTGATATGAAAATTGATAAAATTTTAGCTCTTGGTTTGGGAATATGTTTGTTATTAACTTCTGTGCTGATATATGTGAGATGGTTGTATCCTTATGCTAATTTTGAACAGATTTTAAATGTCATCACAACATTAACTCCGGATGTTATAGAAAAGAATATTTCATTTAAGGATTATATAATCGGATTATCTTTTTTTGCCATTGTATTTCCTTTAGTTTTATGGAAAACCAATATTAATCAACAAGTTTGGATTATTATAGTTGATTTGATTTTTATTGTGTTTTTTTCAGGATTTGCCGAATATCAATATTATATGACTAAAAAAACTACTCTATATGAGGATGAGTATGTTAATCCCAGCGAGATTGAATTCAATTTTCCGAAAAAAAAGCGTAATTTGGTGCTGATTATTATGGAGAGCTTTGAGCAAAATTTCAGTAATGAAGAATATTATTCACAGAACCTGATACCAAACTTAATTTCTTTACAGAAACCCGGCAATTACAACGCTAATAATTATCAACTGAGAATGACCAATTATTCCATTGCAGCCTTAACAGCCATGCATTGTGCTATTCCCTATCGTTTAAGTATTAATAACAATATAAGATATTCAAAATATTTTCTACCTAACGCAATATGCTTTCCGGAAATATTAAAACAAAACGGTTACCATAATGAAATTATCAAAG
>CAMOLN010000166.1 GCA_946618745.1 uncultured Alphaproteobacteria bacterium
GGTGTATAAGGATGATTGGAATTTATTGGCTAAAAACATCGGAGAAATGTTGACTTCACATAAAGCATTGAAGATAAGGTTTAGTTATAGAGGCGGTAAAATTCAAGAATTAAATCTTAAAGCGGTTTATCTGTCGGATATTGAACATTTTTCATTTATTTTGACAGGTGAAAAAGTTCAAAGCAAAACTACGGTCGGGAATGGCAATCTATACGATGAAGTTACCGGGTTGCCCAGTTTCTTCTTGTTTGAAGATCGCTTACAGATGGCTGTGTTGACTGTTCGCGAGGCCGATAAGTCGGAAAATAAAAGAAATATTGCGGTGTTAGCAATTAATATTGATAATATTAAGGATTTGAAAAAAATTAATTTTGAGGAAGCGGCAATTAAAAGATTGGCAGATAATTTAGTGTTTAATTTGCCTAAAACAACGACAATTTCAAAGGGATTAAAATATCATTTTTGGATTTTGTTGAGCCGGTTGAAAGATGATTTTGAACTTGATTATTATGTTCGTCGTGTCAAAGAGGTTTTGGACAGCGGGGTCAGTGATAATTTTATGAAACATGACTTGAAATATTCGGTGGGATGCAGTGTTTTTCCGGAAGTGTCACGCACTTCAAAAGAACTGATAGAACATACCATAGCTGCAGTCAGACAGGCACAGAGTGATACAGGTAATTCAATAGTTGTGCGGAAGCGCAAAAGTTAGGATATAATTTTGGAAAAAGTGATGCAAAGATTTGTTGAAGTTTAGAAGAATCTGCTTGTTAAAAGATAAGTTTTGTTTTATTTTCAAGCCTAATGTGGAAGGATTGAATTAAAATGGCAGATTTATTTGATGTAAATGAGAATGTTTCCCAGACTTATGATGCTAAGTCTATTGAAGTTTTAGAAGGATTAGAGCCGGTAAGACATCGTCCGGGGATGTATATCGGCGGTGTTGATGAAACGGCGTTACATCATTTGGTGGCTGAGATATTAGATAATTCGATGGATGAAGCTGTTGCCGGATTTGCTAATCGTATTGATGTGATTATGAATGCTGATTATTCGGTTACTATTATTGATAATGGTCGTGGAATACCGGTGGACAGACATCCTAAATATCCCGATAAGTCGGCATTAGAAGTTATTTTGACGACATTGCATTCCGGAGGAAAGTTCGGGGGTAGTGTTTATAAGGTTTCCGGCGGATTGCACGGGGTGGGATTATCGGTAGTAAATGCCTTATCGGAAAGTTTAATTGTTGAAGTGGCACGAGATAAAAAACTTTATCGTCAGTGTTATGCTCAAGGAAAGCCTTTAGGCGATTTAGAGTTAGTAGGGACGGCAATTAATCGCAGAGGTACTTCGATTACTTTTAAGCCGGACAAAGAAATTTTCGGAGATACATCGTTGTTGCAGGCTGCCCGTATTTTCAGAATGGCACGCTCAAAAGCCTTTTTATTCAAAGGAATTAAAATATTTTGGAAATGCGCTCAGGAATTGATAAGTGAAGATGATAATGTTCCTCTTGAAGCAGAATTGTGTTTTCCAAAAGGGTTGTTAGATTTCTTAAATTATTCGGTCGGAGCAAAAGCGATTATTAATCGGATGCCGTTTTATGGCGAGGCTCCTTTGGATAATGATGAAGGTAAAGTAGAATGGGCGGTTACCTGGCCGGAAGACGAAAATGGTTTTTGTTATTCTTATTGCAATACGGTAATTACTCCTTTTGGCGGAACGCATGAAGCCGGTTTAAGATCAGCTTTGTTAAAGGGGCTTAAAGAATTCGGCGAAATGGTTAATAATAAAAAGGCATCAGGTTTAACGGCTGAGGACTTTTTGAGTGATGCGGCGATAATGTTGTCGGTATTTATACGTGATCCGCAATTTCAAGGACAGACTAAAGATAAGTTAACTTCGGCTAAGGCTGTCAGACTGGTGGAAACTGCAGTTAAGGATTCGTTTGATCATTGGTTGTCATCAGATTTGGAAAATGCTTCGGCTTTGTTAGAATATGCAATTGATAGAGCTGAACTCAGAAAAAAGAAAAAAGAAGAAAAAGAAAAAATTCGCAAAAGTCCGACCAAACGGTTACGTTTGCCCGGTAAATTGGCCGATTGTTCGCAAGCAGCAGCGGAAAATACCGAAATATTTATTGTAGAAGGTGATTCGGCTGGAGGTTCGGCAAAACAAGGAAGAGACCGACAGACACAGGCAATTTTGCCTTTGCGTGGAAAGATATTGAATGTTGCGAGTGCTTCGATAGAAAAAATTACGCAAAATCAAGAAATAAAGGATATGATAGAGGCTTTGGGTTGCGGCACCAAAGATAATTATAAAGAAGAAAATCTTCGTTATGAAAAGATAATTATTATGACCGATGCTGATGTTGACGGAGCGCACATTGCATCGTTATTGATGACTTTCTTTTATCAGCATATGCCGCAATTAATTGCAAACGGACATTTATTTATTGCTACTCCGCCACTGTATAAGATTGCGGTAGGGGGCAAGAATTATTACGCTTTGGATGATGAAGACAAGGATAGAATTTTAGCCAAAGCGGTTAAAGGAAATCAAAAGCCTGATATCAGTCGTTTCAAAGGGTTGGGAGAGATGAGTTCGCAACAGTTGAAAGAGACCACAATGGATAAAAAGAATAGGATGCTATTGCGAGTTTTGATTCCTTCAACGGTTACCGAAGAAGGTCGAGCCGAAGATTTTGCAACGCGCAGACAAGTTGAGCGGTTGATGGGAAAAGATCCGGAGCAGAGATTTAAATTTATCATTGAGCGGGCGAAGTTTGCCGGAGACTTGGATATATAAGGAAAATAAAATGAAGCTTACTGCGGTATTGGGAGCGTTATTGGTAGTATTTATTTGGGGTATAAATCCGGCCATAAGTAAGTTAGGATTACAAGAGATACCGCCTTATACCTTTTTAACTATTCGTTATGCTATTACAGCAGCAATATTTTTGCCTTTTGCGCGTCCTTATAAACATGAATTGAAACAAATGTTTATTGTAGCATTAACTTCAAATGTTATTACTAATTTGTTGATTTATGAGGCTTATCGTGATTTATCACCATCGGCTTGTTCACTATTGTTGCAGACTGAAGGGCCTATTTCGGTTATTATGGCTTGTATCTGGGCAAAAGAAAGTATTAATCTGAAACAA
>CAMOLN010000167.1 GCA_946618745.1 uncultured Alphaproteobacteria bacterium
AATCCCGTTGTTTACAAAAAAATCCCTGCTAGAGGGATTTTTGTTATTGGCGCGCCCGGCGGGATTCGAACTCACAACCTTCTGATCCGTAGTCAGATGCTCTATCCAATTGAGCTACGGGCGCATCTTTCGTTGACAAGCAATTTTAATAAATCATTATATTTTAAAAAGCAAGTTTTTTTTTGAAAAAAATATAATTTGTTTACCAATAATTCATTTATGACATATATAATTGTTTTCAGAATGGTTTTATTATGCGGTTTTGTAAAAAAAAATCTTTACAAAATTGTTTGATAGTGTAAAACCATAATTGTGGATGTTTTTATAGGGTGCTATTAAATGATGAAATTATCAAAATTATCTTATATAGCGGTTGCGGCGGCTTTGTGCGGTTGCGCTTATTCTAATGATGCAATTTTTCCTTCGTTATTCGGAACGGATGCACAGGAAAATTCGGTTAGTGATAATGATGCAGCGGCAGCGGGAATCGTTTTAGGGACAACAGATTTTAAGCCGGTTAATGTTTCGTCGGTTAGTGATACGGGGACGTTTGTCGGACAAAAAGTTATGACTTTTCGTAATGAATTGAGCCAGTTGCAAAAGTCTATTCGTAATAATAACGAACAGTTGCAAAATGTTCGTAAGTCGGTGGTTTCAAATGCTTTACAATATCACAAAACCGTCGGTATGATGGAAGCAAAATTACAAGTCGGAACAACTCCGGGGAATCCGAGGATGTTTGATTTGTTAAATTCGGCACAAAATAATATTCAAACCATGAGTTCTAATTTGGCGACTCTTAATCAATTAACGGCTTCGGTTGCGGCTGATGCTGCTAATACCGATTATTTGTCGGAAGCTATTCGTTCGGCTTATAGCATATCGGGTGCGGTTGATGAAGATCATGCTCATTTAAGAACACTCGAAAATGAAGCGAATCAGACTTCGGTTTTGATGCACTCTCTTATGGCAGAAGTTAATGGCGATGTTGCTCGTCAACAGCAATATATTGATACCGCAAATAATAATTTAGCATCACTTAATGAAGCTATCAAAGTCGGTAGTTATGGGGTTAATAATGCGGTTATGGCAACCGGTGCGCCGTCAGGTTTTATTAAACGTGCGCCGTTGAGCGGATCGACTGCCTCGACTTCGGCAGTTGCTTCGGGAAGACCTTTGTTCAGCGTTAGTTTTGCTAACAAAAATATTAACTACAAAGAAGGTTTGAGACAAGCGGTAAGCAATGCCGTTGCCAAGAAAAATAATGTTATGTTTGACGTAGTTGCAGTCAGTCCGTTAAAAGGTGCAAATGCACAAAATTATGCGTCAGATGTGTTCCAACAAATTGTCGGCATGGGCGTAAGTGCAGACAGAGTGAATATATCTTCAAGAACTGATGTTGCGGCATCGGCTCCGTCAGTTCAGGTTTTTGTAAGATAACTTTTCTTAATTTTATGCAAACTCCCCGAAAGAATCGGGGAGTTTTTTTTATGATAAAAATTATAAAAAACAAAGTTTCCACAGAGAGTATGGCTAAAGGTATCGGAAAATAACATAAAAAACATACGTAACCGCCTCAAGTGATTGGGGCGGTTTTTTTTATGGTCAAATTTGTGAATTGGCATAGTTTAATTCTTGGCATAAGTCTAAAGATTATTTATATTAAAGATATAATAAGGAGTTGGCTATGGCAAAAAAAATTTGTTTGATTGACGGATCAGGATATATTTTCAGAGCTTTTTACGGATTGCCCCCGTTGAATGCGCCGGACGGAACGCCGGTTAATGCAGTGTTTGGTTTTACCAATATGTTTTTCAAGCTTACTCAAAAAATTGCTTGTGATTATTGCTTAGTGCTCTTTGATGCCAAAAGAGAGAATTTTCGTAATCAGATATTTGCCGATTATAAAGGTACGCGTAAAGAAACTCCCGAAGAATTGATACCGCAATTTCCGATTATCCGCGAGGCGGTGGATGCCTTAAATATTTGCCAGTTGGAAATGGAGGGATATGAGGCCGATGATTTGATAGCCACTTATGCCAAATTGGCAAGAGATAAAAATATAGATGTGGTGGTGGTATCCGGTGATAAAGATTTGATGCAGTTGATACGCGACGGCGTGGAATTTTATGATCCGATGAAAGATAAGTTTTTCACGCCTGAAGATGTGCATGAAAAATTCGGCGTCTATCCTGACAAGGTAACTCAAGTGCAAGCTTTGTCCGGCGATACGATAGATAATGTTCCCGGTGTGGCAGGAATCGGGCCTAAAACAGCGGCATTATTGATAAATGAATATGGTAGTGTTGAAGAATTGTTGGCTCATGCCGGTGAAATAAAACAGGAAAAAAGGCGGCAGAGCATAATTGAAAATGCCGAAAATGCGCGGATATCGCTAAAATTAGTTACCTTAAAAGATGATGTTCCCGTCGCCCAAGATGTAACGGAATATAAATGTCGTTGTCCCGAACATGACAAAGTTTTCACCTTTATTGATAAATATGGATTTAATTCAATAAAATCTCGCGCTGAAAAATGGTTGGAACTGCGGTGTGCTGATTTGAGTAAACAAGCACCGACACCAAAAAAAGAAGTGGTTGTGCAATATAAAATGATTGCTGATGAAAATGAATTGCAAGCATTAAATAAGAAAATATGCGAAGGCGGAAAGATGTCTTTGGCGGTGGCGGTAAGCGGAAATAATCCAAGTTTTGATAATATAGAAGGATTGGCAATAGGTGTTGATGAGGGGGAAGCTTATATGCTTCCTTTAGGAGAATCGGGTAATGGAAATTTAGATTTATTTGCAACGGTTGATAAAAAATGGGGAATCGATAAAAAATTGTTTGAGCGTTATTTGAGACCTTTGTTGCAGAGTAAATCTATATTGAAAGTCGGGCATAATATTAAAGAAATTATGCATTTTTTGTGTAATCAATTTGAGGATACCGATTTTGCACCTTATGATGATATAGAGGTAATGTCGTATGATTTGGACAGTTCGGATCATCCTCACAATTTGGAAGCATTGGTTAAAATTTATTTTGATGAAGATAGAGCCGGTTTAGCCGATTTGTTGGGAAGCGGTAAAAACAAGATGACTTTCAGTCAATTGGAAACAGATGTAAA
>CAMOLN010000168.1 GCA_946618745.1 uncultured Alphaproteobacteria bacterium
CATATCAGTTGGCGAATTCATTTGTTCAAGCGGTTTAATCTCTTCACTATCAAGACCGTCAATAGCCAAATCTAACGGAGAACCTTCTTCCACTTGATTTATATCAGCCAAATCACCTTCCGACTCATTATCATCTTGGGCAATGCGCATATCATCAGACAACTCTATAATATCATCATCAGCATCATTTGAAACAACTTCCGAATCATTTGTTTCACTTTCCGCAACCTCAGGCGCTACACTTTTATTATTTTCATCTTCTTCTAAAATACTTTTTATTGAAGATAAAATATCATCAACTTCCATATTTTCGCTATTTTCGGTCATAAGGCTCTCTCTTTCATTTGGCATTCAACCTTTATCATGCTATACAAAAAATATTAATAAAGCAAGCATTTATCATCAATCAAGTGATAACCACTTACCTCTGGTATCCTGATAATGCTTTTCGGCGTCATATAATTCCACATTAAGACCTAAATCTTTTGCCGTCATTTTTCCCATCGAAGCCAACAAATTCATTGCTGAAACATAATAACTTCTGCGCGCTTTAACATCATTAACTTCTGAATTCAACAATTCCTGGTAAGCATCTAACACATCCAAAATTGTACGATTTCCTAAAGCCTCTTCTTTTTGAACTCCGTCTAAAGCTATTTTACTGGCTTCAATTTGATCCGATATTGACTTTAACTGCGACTCATTAGCTTTCATATTTTCCCAAGCACTGCGCACAGCAGCTTTAACCGCACGTTTTGCCTCCAGAACTCCCTCTTGTGCTTGCCACTTCAAATATTTGCTTTGGCGAATTTTTGCATTAGTTGAACCACCGGCATACAAAGGAATACTCAAATTAACTCCCCACTCACTATTATCAACTGTGGACTTATAATGATTCTGTTCTGATTTATTACGCCCTACCGAACCTTCCAAATTCAACGACGGCCATAAATCTCCTTCATTTGAATAAACTTGATATCCTCTGGCAGCATATATATTCTGCGCCTGTTTAATTGTATAATTATTTCTCATGGCAATATCTAAAGCTTCGTCATAACTATTGGGTAACATTCCTTTCATAGCCGTAGGTTCAACCAACTCTTCAGGTTCACTGCCTACATATTCAACATAATTAGCTGTTGAAGCTTGCAAACTTCCCTCCGATGCAATTCTGTCGGAAATCGCTTGAGAATAGCGAGCTTTTGCTTGACTGACATCGGTACGGGTAACCTCTCCGACCTTAAAACGTTCCATAGTTTCATCTAATTTTTTCTTCAATAATTTCTCATTATTCTTCTGCAAATCAACTATAGCACGATTCTGCAAAACATCTAAATAAGATGTTGAAGCCGACGTTAAAATATTTTGCTCTACATTAGCCAAATTATTTTGTGCAGCCTTCACCGCTCTGTCAGCCGCTTTTACCGAATTAACCGTAGAATAACCGTTAAACAAGGGTTGGGTAGCTTTCAGCGATCCGCCCAAACTGTCATAATCACCATCATTACCAACCCCTTTTCTTACTTTATTTTTACCATCACGATAACTTCCGCCGACACTGATATTCGGTCGATATCCTACTTTTGCCAAAGCAACATTTTCATCCTCGGCCCGTAAAGATGCCCGTTGGGCTTGCAAAGTTGGGTTAGAATTATAAGTTTTTGCCAAAACTGCGAAAATATCTTCGGCTGTTGCCCCGTTAACCCCGCAAAATACTAGAGAAACCCCTAGCAACAACTCATTAATCAAACTTTTTTTCATATCGTTCACCTACAGTTCTTTCAAACAATGATTAAATCGCTTATATATCTTTTCTTCCCAAACTTCAAATTATTTTATCAAAAAATCCCTAACCTTTATCAAAAAAGCTTGTATTAAATTTTTTATTAACCATATATCAAACAATTTTTTATATCATCTTGCCATCTGATAAAAAACTAAGGAGCAGAAAAGTGAATAAAAAGTCCGCTATCATTAATGAAATTGATAAAGCACGCCTCAAATTTTCCATCGAGCATTATATCGAATATTTTATTGGTAAACGTGTTTGTGAAATCACCAAAGATGAAGCCCTGCAAGCTATTGCTTTGGCTGTGCGTGAATTCGCCATGGATAAAATGTATCAGACCATTGCCCGTTACAATAAATGCAATTCCAAACGCGTTTATTATCTTTCCATCGAATATTTATTGGGACGTTCATTGGAAAACAACCTCCACTCTTTAGGTTTGTTTGATATTATTAAAGACATCAAAATCGACGGATTCCCCAATATATCTTTAGAAGAAATTTTTGACACCGAATATGATCCTGCTTTAGGTAATGGCGGACTGGGACGTTTGGCTGCTTGTTATCTCGATTCTATGGCTTCACTAGGTATTGCCGGATTCGGTTATGGTATCAACTACAAATTCGGATTATTTAAACAAAAGTTTGAAAACGGCTATCAGATTGAACAAGCCGATACTTGGCAAGGTGAGGAATCTCCTTGGCAATTTGCTCGCCATGATCGTGTTGTTAAAATCCCGATTTACGGTAATGTCGAAATCTTAAACAATCCGGACGGAACTAAAGACTTTCTCTGGATGAACACCAAAACCATCTATGGTATTCCATTTGATTTTCCGATTGTCGGCTATAATGGTAAATCAGTTAACTATCTGCGTCTTTTCTCCGCCAAAACCGACGATGAACTCGATATTAATATCTTCAACAAGGGCGGTTATATTGAAGCTATGAAAGACAAAATTGAAACCGAAACCATCTCTAAAGTGCTTTATCCTGCTGATGATGTAGCGTCCGGTAAAGAATTACGGCTTAAACAGCAGTATTTTTTTGTATCTTGCGCTATCCAGGATATTATTCGCCGCTTTATGGAAAAAAGTGATGATTTCAAAAAATTGCCGGACAAAGTTGTTATCCAACTTAACGATACACATCCGGCTATTGCCATTGCTGAAATGATGCGTTTGTTGGTTGATGTCCATGGACTGGAATGGGATGATGCATGGGAAATAACTTCAAGCTGTTTTGCCTACACCAACCACACCTTATTGCCGGAAGCCTTGGAAACTTGGCCGGCCTCGATGAGTGGTCACATGCTTCCTCGTCAGTTGCAAAT
>CAMOLN010000169.1 GCA_946618745.1 uncultured Alphaproteobacteria bacterium
AGTATGGGAAAGCGGTATAATTATGCTGCTCATTCTGATACTCATTACAGCTTTGTGCGTGATCTTTGCTTTCTTGCAGCTTCTGCATGAAAACCTATTTCCTTTGATACTCCTAGCTGCGCTATCTATTATCGCTGCAGTTGTGTATTTTGTAATGTTTCGGTGGCTTAAGCCATTGGATAAGAAAATCCACGACGGCGAAGGACATCTCAAAGTAATGACCTTTTACCACAAAAAAAAGGGCGGTTGGTATAAAGGTGTGTGGGAGCCGGAATTTCTGGCAAAACACATTCCTTTTGATGAGGACTAGATTAAAAAAATACTCACCACAAGGGTGAGTATTTTTTTATTGGCTCCGGATACATGATTGGGCTTGTGCGCTAAGGTATTATTTTCCTCCTCTACCATTAGTTTGGGCAGCTTTTAAAGCCGCTTCTTGATTATGCTCACGACAATCTTTATAATTAAGTCCGACGACATTTAAAATATCACGATTGTTAACATGATAATCATTAACGTTTCGAGGATAACTAAATTCTTCCCTTAAGAAAATCATTCCATCACTATACTCATCAATTCTGCTAAGCGAAAGTAATGCTCTTTCCGCAGCCAACCCTTGATTGACGTTTCTATCCCAAGATTCAGGTTTTCCATCACCACCTATTCTGTTATTTGGCGTTCTGGTATAGGCAACATCAAACAAAGCACTAACAATTTTCTTTGTTGCTCTAATATTTCCCTGTTCATCAAAAAGATCTTTACATTCTTTTATGCTAATTCCGTTGTATTTGGCAAATACAACCTCTCGCGATTTATCATATAATCTGTGTCTCATCGTTGCTTCAACAGCTGATGCATAATCTATGGATTTTTCAGCCCATATTTTATATAATTTTATAAAATCTTCTTTCGTTTTTTCCCCATTTAACAATGACAAAACATCTAAGCAAGCTTGTCTTCTAAATGAAATATTTGTATCATTATTTTCCATCAATTTTCTCCTATCAGTTTATTATGTGTTAAGTTATATCATGTTTTTGTCTAAATTACAAGAGCTTTTTTAACTTAGTTATATCTCCAACACTAAAGCAATTATGATAAGGAAGGCGGCATGATTGACTTCGTCGCTTTTCACTTTGGTCGCTTAATCGCTTCAGATAGACGGGACATAAAAAAAATACTCACCACAAGGGTGAGTATTTTTTTATTGTATCCTGTTTGATTGTATTTATCTTATTTTGTGAATGCATTATTATTTGCAGCTCTAACAACGGTAAGCGCAAATATAACATATTGTTATATAATTAAATTCTTTAAACCGAAAGTTTTATTGCCCATGTCGATTAGGACTGTCACATCCTTGTCAGAATCTGGGCTATTCCGACTTTTATCAGTATAAAATCGGAAAATTTTAAAGCAACAAAAATATTGCAAACATTAAAATTTTAAATTATCATGCGTAGCGATTTGAAATTATTAATCAATTAAATTTTATTATTATGAAACAAAATGAAAAAACTAACGCACAATTAAAGGCGGAAGTTATAAAAGTTTTGACTAAAACTTATTTCCTTTCTCCAGAGAAAATGGGATTCAACTGCCTGAGATTGGCTGATTTCGGTTTCATTCCGCGACAAAAATTTGCTATTTTTGCCAAAGATGAGGCAGTGGCCGAAGCTTATGTCAAAGTTCAAAGTTTTATGCACTTTGTTTGGCAAAGTGCAATAATTGTGCTACTTATGGCGGCTTTTGGGGGTGTTTTTGCCTTTTGGCAACTTGTTAATGGCAATTTAGCGCCGACAATAGTTTTGTGTGTGATTTTGTTCGTCGCATTCGTCATATATTTGACGGGGTATTTTAAATATAATCCTTTGGAAAAAAAATACCGCGATGATGATGGATATCTGCAGGTTTTGACCTATTATATTGATCGAAAAGGTCAATGGCAAGCCGGAGTATGCGACCCGAGGTATGTATCCAGGCACATAGCTGTTGATGAAAACTGATGAAAGAGCAATCACTAAAAGAAGTGATTGCTCTTTTGAGTTTACAAATTTGGCAGACAATCATGATTACGATAGGTAGCGCAAATATTAGGTGTAAAAAATAGGAGAATATGGGAAATATGAAAAAAGGATTGGAATATATTTTTAATAAAGACACTAAGTTAATTATATTGGGGACTTTTCCCAGCGAAAAATCACGCAACGAATGTTATTACAACAATCCGCAAAATCAATTTTGGAAGATTATGGCTGAGATTTTTCATCAACCTGAAGTGGTTGATATTAATATTGAAAAGCATAAACTTTATAATCTGCGCTATGCGTGCTTATTAAATAATGGTGTGGGTTTATGGGATGTGGTTGAAAAATGCGATATTAAAGGCAGTAGCGATAAAGATATTAATAAGCCTAAATATAATAATTTTTCTATACTAAAACAAAAATGCCCTAATTTGCGATGTATAGTTTTTAACAGTAAAAATGCAAAAAAGTTATTTGATAAATATCTTAAACAAGAAACAAATGATAACTTAAAATCTTGGTTGTTGGATTTAACCAATCAAGGGAATAATATTTTACCATCAACAAGCTCGGCTAATGCACGTATGAGCCCAAAAGACAAATTAAAAGAATGGAAAAATTTTATAGCTAAGCATATTTAAAGACGGCTGCCTGATTGACTAAAGTCGCCGTTCGTCCGGCTTTTACTTATACAAAAGCAGACCTCCGGTCAAACAGGCGACCAATTGTTTAACTGTCTATACCGTTTTTGTTTACAATTTGCGGGGCTGCTTTATGTTGAGCACTCATAGAATATTCAGCTAATAAAAATCTAGTCCTACACAATTTTGATAGTCATTATCATCATTTTCAAAATTGCGCCAAGTTTCATATTCGTAATAATTAAAACAGTGAGCTTTGTTTTCTTCCTTTTTACAAGCCATTTCATAATGACCTTTTTCATCTTTTACTTCGCCATTATACCAATACATTGTGCAATGACATTTATCACAATCGTTTTCATTAAAGCGCAAAGTCTTTTGCATATCATCCAAGCAGTAATGAACCATATAATTTCCTTTTTCATCCGA
>CAMOLN010000170.1 GCA_946618745.1 uncultured Alphaproteobacteria bacterium
TGGCTGGTCGCATGGGAGAAGCGGTGTTTTTGATGCTGTTATCAAACAACACACAAGGGTTATTGCCGCAAGTTTCATCGACTCCGGCAAGTTGATAAAATTCCAGTAATTCTTTAGCATCTGTAATTTGTTCGTTCATAATGAGGTCGATTTTACAGTAAATATAAATTTTGGCAATAATAATCATTTCTGTGCACAAATTTAATATTATATTTATAAATAATGCGTTATGCTGAAATATAGTGTATGAGTGAAAAATTTTGTGGAAGACTCTGATAATGACTAAAAAGAAAAGTAAGAAGGATAAGGCAATATGGTTAGCGGCTCTCGGAGCTGCAGCGGCGGTGTTTGTATCTTGTTCGCCGATTACCGGAAGGAATTTGATGTCGGAAAATACATCACCAAGTGCTACCAAAATGCAAAGTAATGTGTTAGGGGCTTATTTGGCCGGCAGAGTCGCACATATTCGTCGAGATTTTGATAATGCTGCGGATTATTATAAGGTTGCCAAAGATGACGGAGCTGATAATAATGTTATGCTTAATCAATTGTATTTATTATTAGCATCGCAAGGGAGAATCGAAGAGGCGGCTAAATATGCTCAAGAAGCTATAGATAAAGGAATACATAACAGTTTTGCGTATATGGTAGTTGCTACTCAAAAAATGTATCATGGTGAATATGCGCAAGTTATAAAAATTATGAATCAAATAGATGATCCTTTTTATAAGTCGTTTATATCGCCGATGTTTAATGCTTGGGGATATGCCGGGTTAAATGACAAGACGAAAGCTTTGCAAGAATTAAATATTCTAAACAGAGAAGATGGTTTTAAGTCGGTTTATGCAATGCAAAAAGCGATGTTGCTTGATTATTTAGGTGATAATAAAAATGCAAAGTCTGCTTATGAGGCAATATTAAATAATCGCAATTCGGAAGTATCTTTGCGGATGTTGGATATTATTACCAATTTTTATATTCGTAACGGTAATAAAGATTTAGCTTTGGCAATGATGGGAGTTACCATAAACAGCCAGGCTTTAGATTCATTGTTGGCGGCCTTGAAAAATAAAATAGCCAAGGCTGATGAAAAAAATACTTCTCCGATATTATCATCACCGCGAGTCGGCGCAGCAGAGTCTTTATTTGCGGTAGTTTCGACTTTTCGGTATGCCGAAGCAATAGATGTGGCTCATATGTATGCAGCATTGACAATTTATCTTAATCCCGAATACAGCACTGCCAAAATTATGATGGCGGATATATTTGAGAGCAGAGATATGTTTGAAAATGCCAATAAAATTTATGACAGTATAGATAAAAAAGATGTGGGATATTATCCGGCGCAGATTAAAAAAGCTCGTAATTTAGTAAAATTGGGCAATGTTAAAGCTGCAGAAATTTTGCTTAAATCTTTAAGCGAGGATTATAATGATGTTCAAGTGAATATGGAATTGGGCGATTTGTTGAGAATAAATAATCGTTACGGTGAAGCGGTTGAATATTATGACAAAGCAATAGCTAAAACTTCAAATAAGAGCAGTTTGTGGGTTTTGTATTATGCTAAAGGTGTGGCTTTGGAGAGAGCCGGAAAGTGGAAACAAGCAGAAGAAGTGTTACTCAAAGCGTATAATATCAATAAGCATTATATGGTGTTGAATTATTTAGGATATTCATGGTTGTTGCAAAAACAACATATCGAAAAAGCATTTGAGTTTATTGTTGATGCTTATAATCAAGCACCCAATGATCCGAGTATCAATGACAGTTTGGGATTTGCTTTGTATAATTTGGGTTATTATGATGAGGCTCTGCCTTATTTGGAAAAGGCGGCGGAAATGTATCCTTCGTCGGCAGTTGTTACAGCGCATTTGGGCGATGCTTATTGGTTTGCCGGTCGCAAAAATGAGGCACGTTTTCAATGGCAACATGCATTAGGTCTGAAAGATGACAGCGGTGAGATTAATATTAAACAAACCAAAAGTAAAATTAAACAAGGTATTACCGAAGAGCCGAAAATAGCTTATGACAAGAATAAGGTTGAGGCAATTGTCGGCAAAATTAAGGTGAAAAAATAAAATTCGTACAAAATAGACAAAAATATCTTGCTGTTGTGTGGGGGGGGGAGAGCTAATTGGTGATAGCATGATTTAGCGACGAAGTTGTCTTTTACGGGTAAATATTTTGCGCATATCTTGCGGTTGGAGATGGGTAATAGTCCACCAATAACCGATGGCAGTAACAGATGCGCCGCCTACCCAGGCAATCGGTCCGGCCCAAAAGATACCGGTATAACCGATGGCGTCGGCTAAAAATATGGCGGCAAAAGCACGAATTACCAATTCAAAGACTCCGGAGGCAAGCGGTATCAAAGCTCGTCCCATACCTTGTAAGGCGTTGCGGGTGATAAATATACAGGCAAGGAAAAAGTAGAAATAAGAGCTTATCAGCAGATATTGCTGGCCGATTGATACAATTTGTTCCTTATTTTCATTGTTTTCAATAAATGCTCCCACCATTTGTGAGCCGTAAAAACGCACACTTAAGGTGATTATCAGGCTCAATATAAAGCAGGCAAGCAAACTTTGGACGACACCTTGACGAATGCGTTTAACCAAGGCGGCGCCATAGTTTTGGGCGGCATAAGTAGCAAAAGCAACACCGATGGCTAACAATGGCTGTGCCGAAATTTGTTCAATGCGTAAAGCAGCGGTAAATCCGGCAATAACTTCGGTGCCGAAGGAGTTGCAAACGCTTTGAACAATCATCATGCTGAAAGCCAGAATAGAAAATTGAACAGCCATGGGAACAGCCACACGCAAATGTTCAATCATAAATTGATGATTATAACGGCAATCAGCCCAAGTGATTTTAAGTAAAGGGAAACGTTTAGCGATAATCCAGATACAAGCGGCTACCGTTAAAAAAAACGAACAACACGAGCCTAAAGCCGAGCCGGCAACTCCGAGTTTGCAATAATAGATAAAAATAAAGTTCAGTAAAATGTTAATCAGAGAGCAAAAAATTAAAAAATATAACGGAGTTTTAGAATCTCCCAAAGCGCGGATAAATCCGGATAGCA
>CAMOLN010000171.1 GCA_946618745.1 uncultured Alphaproteobacteria bacterium
AGGATAAAAGCCATGTTTGGAAAAAACAACTCAAACAATCTAAAATTATTACCCCAAGCAAAAGGGCAATATCTCCCAAACGAACCTCTCAGCAAACATACTTGGTTTGGTGTTGGCGGTCCTGCCGAGGTTATGTACTACCCTGCCGATAATCAGGATTTGAGTTGGTTTATTAAAAACAAACCATATAATCTGCCGATTTTTTTAATCGGTAGCGGTTCAAATCTTTTAGTAAGAGACGGTGGTATCCCCGGAGTTGTCATTAAACTTAATTCCAAATTTTATCGTAAATGGTCTCTGCACAACAACACCATCACTTGCGGTGCCGGTATGAAAAACAGCGAACTGAAAAAAATTATGCTCAGCAACAATCTCGGCGGCTTAGAATTTTTAGTATCAATCCCCGGCAGTCTCGGTGGAGCCGTCCGCACCAATGCCGGATGTTTCGGTAAAGAGCTGAAAGATGTTTTAATCGGTGCCACCATAATCGATGGAAACGGCTCAGAAATTGACGTTTCAGCTAATGATTTCAACTTAGGATATCGCAACAGTTTCTTTCCTGAAGATTGGATTATTACCGCCCTAACCTTAAAAGTTTTTCCGCAACCATCACAAGAAACTTTGCGTATTTTGGATGAACACAAAAATTACCGCCTTAAATGCCAGCCGATTAATGCTAAGACTGCCGGTTCAACTTTTAAAAATCCTAACGGATTACGAGCCTGGGAATTAATCAAAAAGACCGGAAGTGATAAATTAAAAGTCGGCGGAGCCGTAGTTTCTGATATTCACTGCAATTTTTTAATCAACACCGGCAAAGCAACTGCTCTGGATATTGAAAGTTTGGGCGAAGAAATCATTCGCAATGTCAAAAGCGCAACCACCATCACTTTGGAATGGGAAATTAAAAGAGTCGGTGTAAAAAAATAAATGTCAAATAATCAAGAACAAACATCAAATTTCATAAAAATGCCCTTACTATGGCCGGCACGATTCCGTTTTACCTTGTTTATCATGACCTTAATATCCTTACTTGCCTTCAGCTCGATCATCCTTAAACAAAAAATTATCCAATCGCAATTGCAAAATACTCGCAACTTAATTGTCGATTTTATCGGCAATCACGGCTTTGAATTACAAGATATTATCATCAGCGGTCGTTTTCGCACTCAAATACGAGAAATTAATCAAGCTCTTCATCTAAAACGCGGCGACAATTTTTTAGACATTAACCCGGCTCAAGTTAAACAAGCTCTTGAAGATTTGCCATGGATACGTGATGTTACCGTCAAACGTTCTTTTTTTCCCAACGTCTTGCAAATAAATATTAAAGAAAAAGAAGTTCTGGCCCTGTGGCAGCTTAATCAACAGTTTTATCCTCTTGATTTTAACGGCTATGTAATTGAAGCTGAATACAATCCTGATTCTCCGATTCTGTTAATTGTCGGAGAAGAAGCTCCTGAACATTTGCTCGATTTATTACAAACGATTCGTCAAATTGATGCCTCCTATCTTTCCCGTCTCAAAGCAGCGGTTTACGTGTCAAAGCGACGCTGGAATCTTATATTTAACGATATAAATCAAGGTATTACCGTTAAACTCCCAGCAGAAAATTTTGCAGTAGCGCTCACAAAATTGATTAATTTAGATAAAAGCTTTGCAATTCTTAAACGTAAATTAACCATCATTGATTTAAGATTACCCAATAAGACGATTGTTAAAATGCGTAAAGGAGGATCCTTAACCAAGACTAAAGGTCCGAGCCGAGCGCTGTAAAACTAAATACGGAGGCATCTTTGACACACGCTTTTGGCAAAGCAGCAACCATAGCTACCTTAGATATCGGTTCATCTAAGGTCTGTTGTATAATTGCACGCGTTTCAAGAGATAAAAAAATCGATATTATCGGTTATGGTTACAACGCTTCCAAAGGCATTAAAAACGGAGTTATAACCGACATTGCTCAAGCAACTCTTTCCGTCGGTAATGCCGTCCAAGATGCCGAACAAATGGCTAACGAAACAATTGATAAAGTCATTATAAGTATTGGCTGTGATAAAATTCGCAGTTTGCAAAAATCAGCCTCTATTCCTCTGAACAAAAATCGTCCCATCAGCGATAACGAATTGGAAAAACTATATTACAAAAGCACCGGAAAAATCGATATTGGAGAATATAGCCTAATCCACTGCATCCACAACAGCTTTCGTTTAGATAAAGGTGAATTAATAAAAGATCCTCGCAACTTGTTCGGTGAAGAACTGTCTATTAACATCTTATTGGGATTAGTTCCGGAACATATCTGTCGCAATCTTAATACCGTTACCGAAAATGCTCATTTAGAAATAAGCGGACGCGTTTTCAATTCTTATGCCTCCGGTCTTGCTTGTCTGGTCGATGATGAAAAAGAAATGGGTGCAACTATTGTCGATATGGGAGGAGGGAGCACCTCCATAACCACTTTTCATAACGGTCATCCGATTTATTTTTCTTCTATTCCTGTTGGCGGAGCCAATGTAACCAACGATATCGTTTATGGTCTGTCAACATCTTTCCCTCATGCCGAACGCCTCAAAACATTGCATGGTTGGGCTTTTCTGAACTCTCAAGACAACCTCGACACTATTAACGTATATCCGGTCGGTGAAGAAGATGATAGTTGCATCAAACAAATTCCCAAGTCAGAACTCATCAACATAATTACTCCTCGCATTGAAGAAACCTTTGAAATGGTCGGAAGAAAACTGGCTGATATCGGGCTGGCTAATCATACTTCACACCGAGTTGTTTTGACCGGAGGAGCTTCTCAACTTTCCGGCATTGTAGATGTTGCCGAAATGATACTCGATAAACACGTGCGTTTGGGGCGCCCTAAAAATATTGCCAATCTTCCCGACACACTGAACAATCCTTCTTTTTCTACCGCTTTGGGAATGTTATTATTTGGTATCAATTACAGTGAATTACGCCCCAAAAAAATAATCCAAAAATCCCCGTCTAATGAAAGCAGTCTATGGAATAATATCAGCTTATGGCTGAAAACTTTATG
>CAMOLN010000172.1 GCA_946618745.1 uncultured Alphaproteobacteria bacterium
GTATAAAATGGAAAGACGCGGAGTGAGGGTAAATGCGGATGATTTAAAAAGTTTGAGTGATTATTTTGACGGGCGGATTAGGGAATTGGAAAATAATATTTTCGCTGTGTCAGGAGAGGAATTTAATGTCGGATCGCCTAAACAAATCGGTGAAATTTTGTTCGGTAAGATGGGATTGAAAGGTAAAAAGACTGCATCAGGTGCATGGGCAACCGGCGCGGAAGTGTTGGAAGATTTGGCGAATGAAGGCGTGGAGTTGGCTAAGTTGATTTTGGAATGGAGGGAGATGAGTAAACTAAAATCAACTTATACCGATGCTTTGGCTAATCTTTTGGATAAAGAAGCGCGTTTGCACACCACTTATGCGATTGCTGCTACCAATACCGGACGGCTGGCGTCAAGTAATCCTAATTTGCAAAATATTCCTATCCGCAGTGAGGAAGGGAAGAAAATTCGTTCATGCTTTATTGCTAAGGAAGGCTGTAAAATTATTTCTTGTGATTATTCGCAAGTTGAGTTGCGTTTATTGGCAGAGGTTGCTGATGTGAAACGGCTTAAACAGGCTTTTGCCGAAGGGTTAGATGTGCATGCGGCGACTGCCAGCCATGTTTTCGGAGTTTCGATTGATAAGGTTGATTCAGCTTTAAGACGACAGGCTAAAGCGATTAATTTCGGGATTGTTTACGGAATATCGGCTTATGGTTTGGCAAAAAATATCGGAGTGGAGCCGGCACAAGCTAAGGCATATATTGATGCCTATTTTGCACAAATGCCGGAGATTAAAGATTATATGAATAAAACCATAGAATTTGCACATAAAAACGGCTATGTGGAAACTCCGTTCGGGCGGAGATGTTCGACTTTCGGAATCAATGACAGTAATAAAAGAATCGTTGCCAATGCCGAAAGGGCGGCTATAAATGCACCAATTCAAGGCGGGGCGGCAGATATTATCAAATTGGCAATGAATAAGATGGAACGAGTTTTAGCCGAAGGTGGTTATAAGACCAAAATGTTATTGCAAGTGCATGATGAGCTGATTTTTGAAGCTCCTGTTGATGAGGTTGAAAAAGTGGTGCCTCTGATAAAAGAAGTGATGGAAAATATTGTTGCTTCTTCAGTTAAGTTTGTGGCAGAAGCGGGGGTTGGTGACAACTGGACTCAAGCCCACTAAAAATAAAAATGTGTCTAATGGGTGTCTAATACAGAAACAGCTTTAAAAGTGTCCTCACGTACGCACAAAGTACGCTCCGGTACTTTGTAAAGCTGTTTCTTATTATTCACCTCATTATACGCATTTTTTGAGTTTATATAATTTTTTTTCACCGCCACTTTTATTTCTTATTATTTGCACACGCTATCCGCAGTTTTTGGGGATAGACTATGTATAAATTTTTATCGCCCCTAGAAATTACTCTATTCGCGCTATTCTCCAAACTTTTTGCCGATGTTATGCTTGATTGCCGGTGTTGGATTTTTGCAGGCGCACCAAAGGCGGAACTTTGGTAAAGTCAATCGGAGTATATTTAGACTTTAAATCATTCATGGCTTGAATCCCTCGCGGATAATCATTTTCTGATTTTTGGATATAAAGGTCAGCTATTTTATCCCAAGTGGCACGATCCTTTGAGCCTTTTGGCGGCAGGGCACCACCAAAAATCTGCTCCTCGAATTTATCCGCATCTTTGCCGCAATAAAATTCTCCCAGATGTTTTTGATACAACTTATGTGAGCAATATGATTCTAAGTTTCTAAAGATATAATGATCATGAAAATTATTACAGCGAGTTATAGCTGTTATAATTCCATTGTTATAATCATTACCAATAATTTTTTCTTGCTTAGCCCAAGCAGTTAAACAATTGCTCATTTCTTCATCCACACTAGATTCAGCAGGTGTTATACCTTTAATTGATCCACGTGGATAATGGGCTAAATATGTTCCTGAAAAATAAAATCTTCCGGTAACTTTGGAGTTAAAATCAATTTCTTCACCTTTTTGATCAGTATAAAGCGGTGGTTCGGCAATATCTTTGCCAAAGCGCGAGTTGATTTCTTTGGCTAATTTGATGGTATCATCATAACTGCCGACATAGATGGTCATACCTTTGCCGTTTTCACCACCATTAAATATTTTATGATCAACTCCGACTGTTTCTAAAAATTCAGAAACTGCTTTGGTAGTCGGATCATCACGATTAGGAACAACATCAAGGTGTAATTTCCATCCATTATTACGACGATGATTCTGTGGGTGAAAAGTATAATTTTCACCATGTAATCCTGATGCTTTAGTATGTTCTGCTGTTCTGGGATCCTTATCACCGGTGCGAGCAATTGCTTCTTCGAGGGCTTGCTCGCGTTCTTTTGTGAATCTTATATAATCCAACTCGTGTTGCTCTTGTAGGGTAAGACCTTGCGGTGTTTTGCTCTTGATGTCCAGAAATCTCTCCCGCTCATCACGTGTCTTTTCGTAGTTTTTTTGAGATGGTTGTTGAGGTGTTGCTGGCGGCGCCGGTGTCGGTGTCGGTTGAGTTTGTTGCTGTTGCTGAGTATTTTGCTTGTTTTGCCAAGCCTTGAGATATGTAGCACTGTCTTTTTCAATTGAGTTAAAGAATTCCTCATCCAATTTGGGTTGCCCGGTCATTATAACATTATTTTTTAAGCAGGCTATCATCAGGCGAGCTTTGAATTCGGGAGTTTGAATATTGCCGAAATTGATACCGCAATCTTTGGCTTTTAAGGCTAACTCATCAAAAAATTTTTGATCGGGAACAGTTGCACTGCCATCTTTTTTCTGGGCGCCTAAAGATACATTATGTTTAGAAGATGCACTGATAAAGGTTATATCATTATTAGTGGTAACCTTGGCTTCAAAATTTTGAGCGTCTTTATCTTCTTCCAGTGTGCCATGGAGTTTAGTCGCCATATTTTGGGCATATTCGCGCCAATAGGACTTATAATTATTATCATTATCTTGAATAGTTGCCTCATTATTATCAGAATTTGCGGCAGCAAGAATAGGCTTGGAGGGGGTT
>CAMOLN010000173.1 GCA_946618745.1 uncultured Alphaproteobacteria bacterium
GGATCATAAATAGCCTTCCAGGAGCAACAATCTTCTTCCTGAACCTCAATCGTTACAGTATCACCTTTATTAAGAAGAACGGCGTGAGAAAATGATGATTTTAAATCAACATTATGATTTTGAGATTTATAATTGTTCGATTCCTGCTTGCGGGATTGCATCCTTGCTACATTTTTGTAAGATAAAGCATCGGATGCTTTTTGCACTACCACGGCTTGCGCATCAAAACAGCAACAAAACGTAAACAATACTAAACTTAACCATTTAATCATCTTAATCCTCCATGCAAATATACACATCAAAGAATTTATGCTTTAATAAATTCATTATATCATATATTTTAATAACAATAAAGTGAAAATTTGGTTACTTTTTAAAAAAAATAAAGGTGCGGGCATGATTGTAACAATAGACGGACCGGCAGCCGCAGGCAAAGGAACATTAGCGGCTAAAATCTCAGAAAAATATAATTTAGCTTGTTTTGATACCGGTATGATTTACCGTGCGGTGGGGCTTAAATTAATTATTGACGGTAAAAATGTTGAAGATGAGGATTCGGCACTTGGTGTTGCTCAAAATATGACCTTTCCCTTGATGATGGAATTATCAAAACATCCTGATTTTCGTTCTTCAGCCGGAGGAAATGCGGCTTCAAAAGTTTCGGCGATTCCCTCTGTTCGACAAGCTTTGTTGCAGATGCAACGAGATTTTGCCAAATCACCGCGTTTTCCCGACGGTCGTCCTGCTTCAGGTGTTGTGTATGACGGACGCGATGCGGGAACGGTTATCTGTCCGAATGCCGATAAGAAATTTTTTATAACCGCTGCTCCGGAAGTTCGAGCTATGCGCCGTTATAAGGAGTTTCAACAAAAAGGTATTTCTACGACTTATGAGGAGGTTTTAGCCCAGACTAAAGAACGAGATGCTCGCGATTCCTCGCGCAGTTCTGCCCCGATGAAACCGGCAGAAGATGCTGTCATTATTGATACATCGAATCTTTCAATTGATGAGGTTTATCAAAAAGTGTGCGAAATTATCGATTCTTAATAAAAAAACACTTGAAAAATAAATATTTATTTGTATAAGTTATCCTGACCTTTGAGAAAAGGGCGCGCTTTTCTTAAAGTTTTGTTTATCTCGCGCAAGTCCGCCGTTAAATTATATGGCTGGCATTTTTCTGAAATTTGATTTTATATGATTAATACTGAATTTAAAATTCCTGAAACTAAAGAAAATTTTGAAGCTTTATTGAATGAGCAATTCGGTGAGGACAGCATTACCGGATCGGTTGTTAAAGGCACAATTATTCGTCTTACTCCTGATTTTGTAACTGTGGATGTAGGATTAAAATCCGAAGGTCGGATTCCTCTCCGTGAATTCGGGCAAAATCCCGAACTTCATGTCGGCGATATTATCGAAGTTTATGTTGATCGCTACGAAGATAAAGACGGCAATATTGTATTGTCACGTGAAAAAGCTCGTCGTGAAGAAGCTTGGCAGGATTTGGAAAAATCTCTCAATGCCGGCGAGCGTGTTAATGGTGTTATATTTGGTCGTGTTAAAGGCGGCTTTACCGTAGATTTGAACGGCGCGATCGCTTTCTTGCCCGGTTCACAAATTGATATTCGTCCGATTCGTGACATTACTCCTTTAATGGGTGTTGTTCAACCCTTCCAAATCTTGAAAATGGATAAGGTTAGAGGCAATATAGTTGTATCTCGTCGCGTTGTTTTGGAAGAAACTCGTGCCGAAGCTCGTACTGAATTGATTAAAGACCTCAAAGAAGGTTCGGTTCTCGAGGGTGTTGTTAAAAACATCACCGATTACGGTGCGTTCATTGATTTGGGCGGAGTTGACGGTTTATTGCACGTTACCGACATTTCATGGCGTCGTATTAACCATCCGGCTGAGGTTTTGTCGGTTGGTCAAACCGTAAAAGTTCAAGTTATCAAATTTAATGAAGACAACCAACGTATCTCGTTGGGTATGAAACAATTAGAATCTGATCCTTGGGCTAAGGTCGAGGGCAAATACGAAGTTGGTCAAATCTACCATGGTAAAGTTACCAACATCACCGATTATGGCGCATTTGTTGAATTGGAAGACGGTATCGAGGGCTTGGTTCACGTATCTGAAATGAGCTGGACCCGTAAAAACGTTCATCCGGGTAAGATTGTTTCCACTTCTCAAGAAGTTGATGTTAAGGTATTGGAAGTTGATGCCGAAAAACGTCGTATTTCTTTGGGTATCAAACAATGCACTCCTAATCCTTGGGCTGCTTATATTGAAGAGCATCCTCTCGGATCGATTATCGAAGGCAAAATCAAAAACATCACCGAATTCGGTTTGTTTATCGGTTTGTCTGATGAAATCGACGGTATGATTCACTTGTCCGATATTTCTTGGAGTAAGGCCGGCGAAGAAGCTGTTAAGGAATATACCAAAGGTCAGGAAATCCAAGCTAAAATTATCGATGTTGATGTTGAAAAAGAGCGCATTTCTTTGGGTATTAAACAACTCACCGAAGATAACGTATCTGCCGCTTTGGAAAACATCAAAAAAGGCGATCATGTTGAAGCCATAGTTAAAGCTATCGAAGACAAAGCCATTGTGGTTGAAGTTAACGGATTAACCGCTTCGATTAAGAAGGCTGATTTAGGACGCGATAAAGCCGCCCAAAATCCCGAAAACTTCCACGAAGGTGACAAGGTCGAAGCTAAAGTTACTTCAGTTGACCGCAAAAATTCCAAGATTGGTTTGTCAATCAAAGCTTTGGAAATCGATGAGGAAAAGAAGGCTTTGGAAGAATACGGTTCTGCCGATAACAGCAACTCCGCTTTGGGTGATGCTTTAGGCGCAGCCTTAAAGAAAAACGCTTAACCTGAGCGCAATTCTATAAAAAAGTCCCTGAATTTTCAGGGGCTTTTTTTTGTGATAAAATCAAAATATGTGTCAGAATATGGCATTAGTGCTAACAAATATAATCTTGCAAAATAACAGATACTTGCAATATAAAAATATCGAGTATAA
>CAMOLN010000174.1 GCA_946618745.1 uncultured Alphaproteobacteria bacterium
CAGTGAATGAAGCGTAAGCGAAATATTCCGGCTTGAGCCGCACCAATAAAAAAAGTCACCCTTGTGGTGGCTTTTTTTATTGGTATGATATACCAGAGTATCGAAGCGGCACGGGTGCCGGTTTGACTACCAGCGAGAGGTACACGGGAGTGTGCCGGTGAGGCTTTGCCGAACGAGCGCAGTGAATGAAGCGTAAGCGAAATATTCCGGCTTGAGCCGCACCAATAAAAAAAGGCACCCTCGCGGTGTCTTTTTTTATTTTTTAACAAAATATTATAACTTTTCATTTATCATTATAGCAAATTTTGAAAGGTTCTATCATGTGGCTCTGGCTTATCGGTGCTTTTGTTTTCGGCATTCTGACTCCTTTTGCGGCAAGACGTTTTGCTAAATTTATGCCTGCTACTTTTGCCGGAGCTATTGTTGAACTTCTGCGCCCTGAAAAAAAATCTCCTCGCTATCGCCAAAATCCTCTATATAAAAAACTTCTTTGGCGCTCTCTGATGTTCGGATTGCTCAATACTGCCACTACTAGCGTTTTATTGCTCGAATTTTCTTCTGCCGCTTTTGTAATCATTTATGCATGGATTCTCTTGCTCCTTGCCGAAATTGATATTAAAATGTTTCTGTTACCGGATATTCTCACGATTCCTTTGCTTTTATTAGGTTTGCTTGCCGCCTGTCTTAATAAAAGCGTAATACCGCTCGACGCAAGCATTATCGGTGCTTTTATCGGTTATTTTTTTCCGGTTGCCGTCAGTTTACTTATCGTTTGGTATAAAAAAGATGCTTTCGGCGGCGGTGACATAAAGCTTCTTTCGGCTCTGGGAGCCTGGCTGGGTATTGAAGGCTTGCTTTATCTCATAACATTAGCTTCCATCCTAGGTTTGTTATGGGCGCTTATCAGACGTCAAAAATCTTTAGCTTTCGGTCCTATGCTTGCCATATCCGGAATACTTATAATGATTTTCATCGGTTATTAATTTTTTTCAGAGGTACAAAATGGTTACTGTCAAAAAAACAAAAACATCCCAAAAAATCACCAACAAATTATACTACAACGACAAACAACGCCGTCTCTCCAAATTGGTCAGCGGCAAATCATTTGATATGTTCATTATGCTGATTATTCTGGCTGATGCCGTTATTCAAGGTATGATGACCTCACCTACTTTTAGTTTTTATTATGACAATCTGCTTTACTTGCTCGATCGAATTTTTATGGGCATCTTTCTTATTGAAATGTTCTTAAAAATCTTCGCCTTAAAACGCACCTTTTTTCAATCGAGATGGAATATTTTTGATTTAATTGTCATCGGTATTTCTTCTTTGCCGTTTATGGGAATGTTTATCGTTTTACGCACATTTCGTATTCTTCGCTTATTAAAATATGGCGATCGTCTGCCCGAAATCAGCAAAATTGTATGTACTTTCTTAAAATTATTGCCGACATTTTTAGCCTTTTTAGGCATATTTGCAATATTCTTTTATATTTTTGCTATTATTGCCGTCAATCTTTACGGTGACACCTTTCCGATATTTGGCAGTTTAGGTGCAACTTTCTTCACTTTATTACAAATTTTTACCCTCGATGGTTGGGCTTCATCAATTGCCCGCCCCGTGATGATAGTATATCCCTATGCTTGGATATTTTTCAGCACCTTACTGTTGACATCTTTTCTGCTGGTCATAAGTTTTGTTGCTACGATTATAACTCAAATGATTTCCGAGAAAAAATACTTGCAAAAATAAATATCCGTGTTATAAGTCCTCCCGAGTCTCACGACTCAATGTGATTAACATTTCGTGGGAGGACAGCCATTGTCTGCACCACGAACCTTAGATAAAAAGGGTGATTAAAATGGCTAAAACTAAGAAAAAAATTTTAGGTTTAATCAAGCTGCAAATCCCCGCCGGCAAAGCTAACCCGTCTCCTCCGGTTGGTCCTGCCTTGGGACAAAAAGGCTTGAATATTATGGAATTCTGCAAGGCTTTCAATGCCGAAACTCAAAAATTGGAACCGGGAATTCCCGTTCCGGTTATCATTACGGCATACGAAGACAAGTCTTTCACTTTTGTAACCAAACTTCCTCCGGTTGCTTATTACTTGAAAAAGGCTGCTAAAATTCAGTCTGCTTCTAAAGAGCCCGGAAAAGTTGTTGCCGGTCAGGTAACTTTGGCTCAGGTAAAAGAAATCGCCGAAACCAAATTACCGGACTTAAATTGCTCAACAGTAGAATCAGCTATGAACATGGTTAAAGGTCAGGCTGTTTCTATGGGTATTAAAGTAGTGGAGTAAGCTCATGGGAAAAAGAATTGTAAATGCATATAAGTCTTTGGATAAAAACCAAGCTTATTCTTTGAAAGATGCTGTTAAAATCGTTAAAGAAAATGCCAAGGCAAAATTTGACGAAACCATCGATATCGCTATCAATTTGGGTGTTGATCCCAAATATGCCGATCAAATGGTAAGAGGCGTTTGCTCACTTCCTCACGGAACCGGCAAAAAAATCAGAGTCGCTGTTCTGGCTCAAGGCGAAAAAGCTGATCAAGCCAAAGCAGCCGGAGCTGATATTGTCGGAGCAGAAAGCTTAATCGATTCGATTCTCGCTGGCAAAATTGACTTTGATCGTTGCATTGCCACTCCCGATATGATGGGTATGGCCGGTAAGGTTGCTCGCGTTTTAGGTCCGAAAGGCTTAATGCCGAACCCGAAATTAGGTACTGTTACTGCTGATGTTGAAAATGCGGTTAAAAAGGCTAAAGCCGGTGAAGTTCAATATCGTGTTGAAAAAGCCGGTATCGTTCATGCCGGTATCGGTCGCGCCAGTTTTTCGGAAGATCAATTGTATGAAAATACTAAAGCTTTCATTGAAGCTATTAACAAAGCTAAACCATCCGGAGTTAAAGGAACTTATATGAAAAAAGTATCTTTAAGCTCAACCATGGGTGTTGGTGTTAAAGTTGACTTGAATGCTTTGTAATCATACTTTATAATCATA
>CAMOLN010000175.1 GCA_946618745.1 uncultured Alphaproteobacteria bacterium
AATAGAGCCTCCGGTATCAGTTCCGGTTGCCGCCATACACATATCCGCCGCCACTGCCGCCGCCGAGCCTCCGGAAGACCCGCCGGGAGTTAACGGCACATCTTTGCTCCAAGGGTTAATCGTCGGACCAAAACAAGATGTTTCCGTGCTGCTTCCCATAGCAAATTCATCTAAATTAAGCTTGCCTAAAAATACCGCTCCGGCATCAAGCAACTTTTGCGTAACCGTGGACTCATAAGGCGGAACGAAGTTCTTTATAATATTTGAGCAAGCGGTTGTGGTAATACCTTTGGTGCAAAACAAATCCTTGATTCCCAAAGGAATACCGGTCAAATCTTTAGTCTCGCCTTTATTGATTGCTTCTTGTGCTGTTTCAGCTTGTTTCAAAGCATTATCCGGAGTTTCGCAAACATAAGCATTCAAATTGCGCTTGGCTTCCATATTGGTAAGATAAGCTTGAGTTAATTCTTTTGCCGAAAATTCTTTTTTATCTAATCCGGCACGCGCCTGAGAAATAGTTAATTTGGTTAAATCAGTCATAATATATCCCCTTATTCAACAACCTTGGGAACGGCAAAATAGCCGTATTCTTTCATTGGCGCATTGGCTAAAATTTCGGCTGACTTATTGCCGTCGGTAACTTCGTCTTTGCGCATGATTATATTGTTTTGATTAACCGAAACAAGCGGTTCTACTCCGTCGGTATTAACTTCTTTGAGCTGATCAACCCAACGTAAAATTCCGGTAAATTCTTCCTTGGTGCTTTCTATTTTATCATCTGCTACTTTCAAACGCGATAAAAAAGCAATTTTAGTTACGGTTTGACTATCCATTATTCTATTCCTTCCTTTAATACTTCGGCATTTTGAGCGGCATGTTTCATTTTTATCATACCTTGAGCATGATAGCCGCAATCAACGTGAATAATTTCGGCAGTTATTGATTTACCACAATCCGACAACAAGCCTAAAGCGGCTTGTCCGACTTCTTGCGGTGTTACGTTGCGTTCCAAAGCCGAATTTAATTCATTCCAATGCAACATTTTTCTAAAATCACCGATGCCGGAAGCGGCTAATGTCTTGATAGGTCCGGCAGAAATAGCATTTACTCTGATACCTTGTTCACCCAAATCAAAAGCGGCATAACGAACGGCGGCTTCCAGGGCAGCTTTGGCAATACCCATAACATTATAATTGGGGAGATATTTTTCCGAACCCATATAAGTCAGAGTAAGAATTGCACCACCGTCTTTCATCAACGGCGAGGCTAATTTGCAAGCCTCTAAAAATGAAAAACAGGAAATATCCATAGTCATGGCAAAATTATCTCTGGTGGTATCAATAGTGCGACCGCGTAGTTGATTTTTATCAGAAAAAGCGATGGCATGAACCAAAAAATCCAATTTACCCCATTTTTGAGCAATCTCGGTAAAGCATTTTTCCATACTTTCAGATGATGTAACATCACATTGCAAAAGCAAGGGCTCCTTATCCAACTGCAAACCTAAAGGCTTTACCCTTTTTTCCATTACCTCATTTTGATAAGAAATTGCCAGCTGCGCACCTTGAGCATTTAAGGTCTGGGCAATACCCCAAGCAATAGACTTATCGTTAGCCAGCCCCATTATCAGGCCGCGTTTGCCTTCCATTAACCGATTACTCATATTTTTCTCCATATTTTACAATACACAAACTAAATTTTGTTTGCTTGCAATATAACATATTTTTTTATAGACTTCCGTTTGAAAAGTAAACTGTTTTTTTATGTTAGGACACAAATATGACCTGTAATTGGAGCACATTTGCAAAAAAAATGAATACTTTTAAGAGTTTTCTATCATTTTTACGTTCAAGAATTCAAACAGATAATATACTGCGCGTCGCCTCGTCTTTGAGTTATACTTCGTTGATTGCTTTGGTTCCTTTTATTGCCATAGGTTTGGCAATATTCTCGGCTTTTCCGGTATTTAACGATATGCGCGAGCAGTTGCAGGAAACTTTGGTGCATAATCTGGTTCCGTCAATCGGACATGAGGTATCGGTTTATATCAATGATTTTATATCGGCAACAGCAAAATTAACGGCGGTAGGCGTAATCGGTATAGCCATTACAGCAGTGCTGTTGTTGTCTACGATTGAAAATTCGTTTAATTATATTTTTAAAGTCTATAAACCGCGCAGTATTAAAACCAAAATAACGCTTTATTGGACGGTAATAACTTTGGGACCTTTATTATATGGTGCCGGGTTTTCGTTGCGAGGATATTTTTTCGCTTTACAGAAATTTATGCCCGAGGAGTTGGGGGTCAGTCGCATATTGAGCATTTTGCCGACATTGTTTACTTTGCTGGCTTTGATGATGATGTATATTTTGGTTCCTAATAAAAAAGTGCGCTTTTGGAATGCTTTTTGGGGCGGTTTTTGCGCTTTGATAGGTTTTTATGTAATGCGCAAATTTTTCGGAACTTTTATTGCTTCATCAGTAGCTTATACAACACTTTACGGGGCCTTGGCAGCAATTCCTTTGTTGTTGGTTTGGTTGTATCTAAATTGGGCAGTAGTAATTTTCGGAGCGTCGATTACAGCGGCTTTAGATGAGTATTTTGAAGAAAAAAACAGCGTAAAATCAAACTCTAACCGAGAAAATAACAAAAGAGTAAAAAAAGTTCTTGCAAAAAGAACATAAATAGAACATTATAAATATCAGCGAATCGTTTTATAACCACTAACGGAGTTTTAATATGGATAAAGATAAAGCACTTGATGCGGCTTTGAGCCAGATTGAAAAAGCTTTTGGCAAAGGGTCGATTATGAGGATGGGGCAGGATAATGCCCACGTGGATATTGAGGCTGTGCAAACCGGATCACTGGGTTTGGATATGGCTTTGGGAATCGGCGGCTTGCCTAAAGGACGTATTGTTGAAATTTATGGTCCTGAAAGTTCGGGTAAAACTACTTTAGCTTTGAGTGTG
>CAMOLN010000176.1 GCA_946618745.1 uncultured Alphaproteobacteria bacterium
GTCTAAGTGGTTTGTAAATGCCGCAGCAGCTTATAGCTGGTCAGATTACAGCGAGAGCAAGAATGTTGCCGGTGCCGGAGTTAAAGCTGATTGGGATGTTGATGTTTGGGCTTTGCAGACTATGACCGGTTATGAATTGATGCTGAACGGATATAATGTTACTCCGGAAGCAGGATTGCGTTATGTTCATATTAAACAAGACAGCTATACCGATACCGCAGGACAAAAAATTTCGGCTGATGATGCTGATGTTTTGACCGGGGTAATCGGAGCAAAAGTTGCTAAGACCTATGCTTTGAATAACGGTATGTTGTTAACACCGGAATTGCGTGGTGCTTTGACTTATGACTTGTCGCAAGATGATGTTGCGGCAACAGTAACTTTGCCTAATGGCAGTGCCTATAATGTTAACGGCGATGCTTTGGACGAGTTCGGAATTGAGTTAGGTGCCGGAGTAAAAGCTGAGATTAATGATCGGATGGAATTGTCGGTAGGTTATGAGGGGAAATTCCGTGAAGATTATCAAGATCACAGCGGCTTACTCAATATGAAGTATAAATTCTAATATTTATACTTAAAAAAAGTCTTCGTAAAAGAAACACTCCGTATTTGATGTAATGCGGAGTGTTTCTTTTGGGTAAAGATTGATTTTAAGACAACAATTTTATCAAATCAGCAGGGAGCAGGCGGGTTTGCTCGCCGGTGGTCATATTTTTGATAGTGTATTGTTGGCTTTGAGCTTCTTCTTCACCAATGATAATCAGATAAGGAACGCCGATTTTGTTGGCATATTCCATTTTTTTCTTAAATTTGCAATTGCGATGCATTACGTCAGCAGCAATATTACTTTGGCGCAGTTGAGCGGCCAGATGTGCGGCAACGGCATCAAATTCCTCACCTTGGGTGATTATCAGAGCTTTATTGGGGGTGAGGGCAGGAAATTGCAGCAAATTGTTGTCTTTAAGTTGGTCAAACAGACGGGTAAGCCCGATAGAAATACCGACACCGGGGAGTTTTTGGTTAGAAAAGACACTTGAAAGATTGTCATATCTTCCGCCGGAACATACCGAGCCGAATTGCGGATAATCATCAAAAAATGTTTCATAAACCGTGCCGGTATAATAATCCAAGCCGCGGGTAATACTCAAGTCAATTTGAATATTATCAGCCGGAACTCCGAAAGCTATGGCTTGTTCAACCACGGTTTTAAGTTCGTTGAGACCATCGTTAAAATTTTGATTATTGATGTTCAACTCTTTAAGTTTTGCTATAATTTCGTTATTTAATCCATTGATTTTTATAAATTTTAATAATTGATTGTTTTGATCTTCCGAAAGCCCTAAATCCTTAAGTTCTGCTAAAAATACTTCCTCCGGTAACTTTTTAATCTTGTCAACCAAGCGCAAAACATCGGTAGTTTTATCGGCAGTCCCCAAAGCTTCCAGATAACCGCTCAACAATTTGCGATTGTTGATATAAATTTTGAAAGAGGGAAGTTTGAGTTGGCTGAAAATAGTGTAAATTACCGCAGGAAGTTCGGCATCATAAACAATATCCAGTTCATCACGATCGATAACATCTATATCGCATTGATAAAATTCTCTGAAACGCCCCTTTTGCGGACGTTCACCGCGATAAACTTTGCCGATTTGATAACGTTTGAACGGAAAAGTTAAATCGTTGGCATAAAGTGCGGTATATTTGGCAAGAGGAACGGTTAAATCAAAGCGCATGGCTAAATCAGTATCGCCTTTCTTGAATTCGTAAATTTGTTTTTCGGTCTCGCCACCGGATTTTGAAAGTAAAACTTCGGCCAATTCCAAAACCGGAGTATCTAACGGTGCATAGCCAAAAAGTTCGTAAGTGTGGGCAATGACCGATTTCAGGTGATTGAAAACCAGTTGTTCTTGAGGTAAAAGTTCCATAAAACCTTGCAAAGTGCGTGCAGTCATTGTCATATATCCTTTGTTGTTAAAAAAATTAATCAGACTATAAGTAAAAGCTATTTTGGCGGTTATGTCAAGAAGATACTTGACAATTTTGATATTTTCAGGTAGTGATTTTGTTGCAAACTTAATTATTAATTTATTATACTATGGAAAAATGTTTTGTTACAATCTTGATTGCAGCAGAAATTGTAATTCTTCTGCTGTTTTATCTCTGGTTAGAGATATTTAAAAAGAAACATCCTGAAATCAAAACGTCAAAAATGGACGAGAAAACAATGGATTTCCGGCGTATTTATAACAACATTTCGCATATTGCTTACGCCAATGTGTTTCTATTTTGTCTCTTAACCTTAATACTGATAAGATGGGGTGATATGAGCAAGGGGTGGTTACCATGTTTAATATGTGTGCCGCCGATATTGCTTATGTTATTCCAAATTAAAATAAAAAGAAATTGAGATTTCCCCCTTATTGCATTTAATCGCAGTAAGGGGTGTTTTTTTGTTAAGAAACTTGTTAATAGCAGATGAGATTTTATTGTTAATTGCAGAAAAAAACATTAGATTGGGGCTATTGTAGTGAGGTTGTAAAGAAAATGATGAAATTAGCTCTTTTAGGAATAACTACCGATATCAGAGAAGTGTTGGAAGCCTTGATTGAAAAAGGCAAAAATTTTGATATCGAGGTGTTTACTTCCAGACCGCAGGTCGGCGAAGAAATAGATTGTGTTGATAAGATTTTTGCGGTGCGAAATGTAAAGGAAGTAAAAGCGCAAGATTATGATTTGGCAGTGTTTGTCGGTGATGAACGCTTGGCTAAAGAATATGCTCATGATTGGGTAAATGCCGGTGTTAAAGTGATTAACGCTACCGAGGCTTTGAGTGATTATCAGGAAATTCCTTGGGCTATTGCGGCTGTGCCGATTAAAGAATGTAATATTGTTAACACAATAGAGGGATTGTCTTTGCCTTTGGCTAAGGCTATATATGCATTACAAGATTTAAATATAAAAGATGTAA
>CAMOLN010000177.1 GCA_946618745.1 uncultured Alphaproteobacteria bacterium
GACACGTCCGAGAATGACTGAATAGACCGAGATCACCACGTCGGTCGTTGCCACTCCCTCCTCGTGATGACATTTATTTTTTTGGTTACTTTTGGTCACGCAAAAGTAACATAAATAAAAAAATTCGAAAATTCCGTTCGCTATCGTTCCCTTTGGGCATGACATTATTATTTTTTAAGGGTTTGGGATTTATGAGCCAAGCGGAAAAAGCAAATATTAAAACGGTTGGCGAATATTTCTTTATGCGCCGATTGTCGGGCGCTTTAGTCGCCTGTAAATTCGGCGCAGCCTTATGCCGTTTTAATATTTGCCCGCTTGGCGAATATCCCAATGACTTTTGGTTACTTTTGGTCATGCAAAAGTAACTATAAGAATCATCCCAACCCTTACAAATAATAAAAAAAGCCCACTAAAAAAGTGGACTTTTTTATTATGGTAGCGGGTGAGGGATTCGAACCCACGACACAAGGATTATGATTCCTCCGCTCTACCGACTGAGCTAACCCGCCATCAAAAACGTAGCTATTTAATAATATGATAGTTTCACTTTGTCAATAAATTTTTTTTCAAGCTATGAAAAGCTTAACTATAAAGGATTATTTGTTGATATCAAAACAGAATATTAACTTAACTTCTACCATAATCACGTATAAGGTGTTGTGAGGGTGAACCAACGCGACTAGTTGCAGCTACAGTTACAGCCGTTCCATCAGAATTATTCTCACCGGAATCTCCATTTTCATCGGAACCATCACTACTTCGACCTTTACCGTGAGTAATTTTATGACTTTTAGCAAGTTTCGCCAACAATTGCGCATTGGGATTTTGTCTTCTTATATCCTCTTCAATCTTTTTCATAGATTCTATAGAGGTAACATTTAAAGTATCGGGGCTATCTTTATCCTGTTCCGCAAACATAACATTTTTACCCACCTTCATTGCCATTTGAACCTCTTGAGGAGTAACCGTTGCAATTTGCGACTTAATCTTTTCCGGTAAAGTCTCTGGTGTATATATATCAATGATATTCGATCCTTCATTTTTTATAAAATATAACTTTTCCCCGTTTTCCAATTTTTTATTAAGCGCATACTGTAAATATTCAATTCGAGTTATAACTTTCCTTTTATTATTGTCATATTTATTCGTTGACCTTCCGGACATTTTTACTATTTTCTTACCGCCTTTTTCCATACATCCTCTATATTCATATTGTTTATGTGTAACCGGATCGATATAACGAAATCCCATATGACCATAATTTTTTATTTTTTTCACATCTTCAGGATATTGGCAACTAAAATATCCATCAATATTTTCAAAAGTTTCTTCTTGTCCTTTGCAAATAAATGATACCCAACCAATAACTTCCCCATCCAAGAAGGCCGTATCCACTTGACATCCTTTAACTGCTTTATCTATTATTGTCCTTCCTTTAAGTGTTATATCACTTCTGGGAATCAATGGTATCAATTCTCGCTTTATTGCTGCAACACAACTATGTTGTCCATAATTTTTTTTAGACACACGGCATTTTTCTATTAAATTATCAATAATAGAAACTTTGGGAGCACCGGCAAAATCTTCATCGGTAAAAGTAACACCTTGAATATTATAAGTTGCCACCCCTTTTGTAGGTAATTCATTTAACAATGTTGCCCCGTTTCCCAAATCCAAATTTGCATTTATATCTTTTGAACAAGGAGCAATATAGGATGATGAGTTAGAAAAATTCTTATTGCTGTTATCAACTTGTTCCGTCTTATCTTTCGGTTTATCATCAGGACGAGTATTACTATTTGGCACAGCTCCGGCAACTGTCGGAACAGTTGCCATAGCAACTCCCAATGCAACAGTTTTAAAACTACGCCCTCCTTTAAGTCTTCCGTCAAAAAGACTCTTATAGATATAAGTTTTCTTAATCTTCTTTTTAAGGTCACGTATTTTTTGTTGTATTTTATCTTCTTCAGTCATCTCTTCTACCCATAAGATTCCTATTTTGTCTATATTATAACATTTTTATATCATCTTTGCAACTGATTTTTATGTATTTTTTTGTTTTTCCACACTTCAAAAACCTAACTGCGATTATTATATTTTCTCTCAAATTTATAAAAAGTTAACAAAGGAGATAAAAATGCATAAAATTTATGGAATTTTAGGGACAAGTTTATTGGTTTTAAGCATAACTTTGCCGGCACTTGCCGCCGATCATCCGGTCAAAAAAGGCAAACGCGTTTCCGAGTTTAGCGAATTATGGCAATCTTATGAGGATTTTAAGAATAATCTTAATAAAAATTATGGCTTTGATTATGGTTTGACTTATTCTCTGCTTGGTCAATACGGTGCCCCGTCGGGTAAAAAGGCCGCCTTTCAATCCATTGCTTATCCTGATTTCAGTTGGACTTTTTTCAACAATCAAGACGGTAATCTCACCTTAAATGCCGCCTATAACATAGTGCAATATTCCGGCGCCAACGGCAATGGTATTGGCAATCGTATCGGTGTGGTTACCCCGATTAACGACTACACCGAGCAATCCAACGAATTTCCCGAACTGTATTTCACCTATCAACTCCCCGGCGAATACAGCTGGTTGACTTTCGGCAACGGACAGTTTCCCATCTATAACTTTGACGGCACAACCTATAATTCCAACCAACAGGAAAACTTTATCAACTGGACTTTTGCTCAAAATGCCACTTCAACTTATCCGACCGCCGGTTTGGGCAGCTATATCCAAGCCTCGCCCAATGATTTCGTTTTCACCATCGGCGCCCAAGATGCCACCAACATCACCGGTGAAAGTATTTCCACTTCGCATCTGGATGAAAAACACTATACTACTTTCGGCTCAATCGCTTATAATCCGACTATTCCCGGTTTAGGGCAGGGACAATACTCAATTCTATACTATAATCAACCTTGGGTAGAAAAACAGCCGCAAACCACAAACG
>CAMOLN010000178.1 GCA_946618745.1 uncultured Alphaproteobacteria bacterium
ATGCTTGTGTTCCGTTGATTGATAAGTATGCTGTTCAGCGTTATTTTGGGGAGAAAAAATAATGAATAAGGAAGTAGTAACACCGGTTTTTACTCTTACCGGAATAGCTGTTGTGATGGCTTTTATTTTAGCTACGGTTAACCGGCTTACCTCCGAACCGATTAACAAAGCCAAAAACAACCAGGAACTTGAAGCTATCGCTATGGTTACCGGTGAATTTGATAATGATCCGTTTGCTGAAAAAGCTGATATTTATACTCCCGATAAAAAACAAAAATTTACTATGTACCCGGCACGTCAGGAAGGAAGACTTAATGCTGTTGCAATCAAAAGTTATACCAACACCGGATTTGGCGGCAAAATAGAGGTTATGACCGGCTTTAATACCGACGGATCGATTAAGACTTTCAAAATAATTACATCTAATGAAACCCCCGGTCTTGGTTCTAAAACTGACGAGCCTAAATTCAAAGAGCAGTTGAACGGATTTAATCCGGCAAAACAAATATTAAAAGTAAAACAAGATGGCGGTGATGTTGATGCCGTCACAGCAGCAACCATAAGTTCCAGAGCTGTTCTGCGGGCTATTGAACGGGCTTTTGCTGCTTTACAAAACTTTAACAAGAGGGACGAAAATGAGTAACAGTTTTAATAATCTTACTCGAGGTATCATTAAAGAAAATCCCGTATTGGTGATGCTTTTAGGAATGTGTCCTACCTTGGGTGTAACCACTTCGGCTATTAACGGATTGGGTATGGGTTTAGCCACAATGTTTGTGCTTATAATGTCAAATAGTGTGATTTCTTGTGTTAAAAGGCTTATTCCCGATATAGTCCGCATACCTTCATTTATTATAATTATCGCTTCGTTTGTTACTGTTTTGGAAATGTTGATGCAGGCCTATACCCCTGTATTATATGCATCTTTGGGAATCTATATTCCTTTAATTGTGGTAAATTGCATAATTTTGGGGCGTGCCGAAGCTTTTGCTTCCAAAAACAGTATTTTTCAATCTTTATTGGATGCCATAGGTATGGGAATAGGTTTTACGCTGGCTTTAGTACTGCTGGGTAGTATCCGTGAAATATTAGGAAATGGTTCAATTTTTGGTTATTCTTTCATTTCGGAGAATGCCAGCCCGATGCTGTTATTTATTATGCCTCCGGGAGCATTTTTGGCTTTAGGCGGAATTATTGCTGTTGTTAACAAATTAAGAGGGGTAAACTAACATGACATATTTAATGATTTTTATTACCGGGATTTTTGTTAATAACATTATTCTTTCACAGTTTTTGGGAATTTGTCCTTTTTTAGGCGTATCAAAAAAAATTTCTACGGCTTTGGGAATGGGAATGGCGGTTACTTTTGTTATGACATTAGCTACTATTGCCACTTATTTATTATATTATACTTTTCTCAAACCTTATGGTTTGGAGTTTATGAATACGGTTGCTTTTATATTGGTAATTGCTTCATTAGTTCAAATGGTTGAAATAATTTTGAAAAAAAGTTCTCCGGCATTATATGGTGCTTTAGGAATATTTTTACCGTTGATTACCACCAATTGCGCTGTTTTAGGTGTAGCTTTGTTGGTTGTTCAAAAGAATTTCACTTTAATGGGGGGAATTTGCTATTGCTTAGCTGCAGCTTTGGGATTTACCTTAGCTATAGTTATTTTTGCCGGTATCAGAGAACGTCTGGAGCGAACCAATATTCCTCACGTAATGCGCGGAACTCCGATTGTGCTGATAACTGCTGCACTTTTATCCATGGCTTTTATGGGGTTTGCCGGAATATCTTATTGATACCTATTTTTGTTTTATAACCAAATCTTTAGGCGCTACACCTGAATGAGTGGCGTTCACCATAATCGTATTATCTAAAAGCATTCCGTCCAAAAGTAATTTGCCGGAATTACTACCGCTGACAATTTTCCTTATTTTGAGTTGTAACTTATTATCATTAAGCAAATTTTTATCAATCTCAAAAGTTACTTTATGAGAAGTATCTTTACTTTCCGACATATTGTAATGCAATAAATCATGGTTATTAACATTGAATACTATATCATAAGAAAGTGAATCAACCATTGTTTCAAATTCAAATTCGACAATTAAATTTGATAGAGGCGTTTCTGTTAATTTGAAATTTAATTCATCAATATAAAACTTTCCCAAAATCTTTTCATAATTTTCGGTATAGGCTGAAAAATCTTTATTATGAAGATGTTTGCCGAGCTCATATAAATTATATTTTATATTATATTGCGGAGGAGTTGTAAAACTCTCATAAATATTTGAGTAGGGTATCAGCAGATAATCAAAACTATTTCCATGTTTTTCAATTAAAGTATTACTATCTGCAAATAATGATCTTCCCAAACCAAAAGAGTGAGGCGTTAATTTAATTTGTAATGCTTCTAAAATTGTCGGAGCTAAATCAAAAGTCGTAAACTTTTTATCTTGATTTATTGTCAATCCTTGAGGAAGATTCAAAAAAACATTATAAATTCCATGATTGGAATGATCTTTTTTCGACAGTGGTTCTTCAATTTTATGATCTCCCACAATTACAATCGTCGTATTTTTGGCAATAGGTTGTTTTTCTAACCAAGTGATAAAATCATAAACAGCTCGGTCGCTGCATACAAATGCATCGCGTATATCATTAAATTCTGCCTTACAAGATTTATCCAAATAATAATATCTTCCATGAGTATCAAGCGAAAATAAAGTTAAAACAAATGGTTGTTTTTGAGATAGTTTTTGCAATTCTTTTTTAGCTGCAGAAAACAAAGCCCTGTCATTTAATCCGTCAAAAGTTCCTTGATGTTGAGGTTGATTAAATTCAGGATATAATTTTTTCAATTCATCGCGGCCTAATATTGTTGAATAGCCGTGAGATTTTGCAAATATATCGGCATGAGAATATTTAA
>CAMOLN010000179.1 GCA_946618745.1 uncultured Alphaproteobacteria bacterium
CGTGATTGATGAATTTGCCGATTTGATGAGTTCGGATAAAGAAGTGGGCGGATATGTGCAAAGATTGGCGCAAAAGGCGAGGGCGGCCGGAATTCATTTGATTATGGCTACGCAAAGACCTTCGGTTGATGTGGTAACCGGTGTGTTAAAAGCCAATTTCCCATCGCGTATTGCTTATAAAACAGCTTCGGGAACTGATTCGCGTACGATTTTGGATACAGTGGGAGCCGAAAATTTAATCGGACGCGGTGATGCGCTGTTCTTAGCCGGAGATGGAGCATTAAAGCGAGTACATGGAGCTTATATCCCCGATGAGGGTATTGATGAGATGTTGAAACCGTATCGATGTAAAGTTCCGGAATTGAAAGTTGAAGATACGGCAGTAGCGCTTAATACTAAGGGACAACCGGTAAAACAGGAAGAAAAACGTAATTGCGTGATTGAATTTTGGTGTTCACTTACCAAGACCGAAAGACGGCACTTTATTAATTGGATTGTGCAAGTGAGCAAGACGATGATTAAATACTTTTTCAGCTCGCGGCGTCGCTGATTTTTTAACTTAATACTTGAGGAGTTTAGATTATGAATATCAAAAATCTGATTATGACTTCGATAATGGCTTTATCTTTGATGGCTTGCGGGAATAAGAACGAAACTCCGCAAAATGAAAAACCAACGGTAAAAATCGGGGTGTTATATCCCTTAAGCGGAGATGCGGCGTTTTTTGGTGATAGTGCTAAAAAGGCTGCAAAATTATTTTTTGATGAGTTTGATGATAGAAAGGCTAAATATAATTATGAACTTATATGGGAAGATTCACTTAGTAATCCGGCAAAAGCGGCAATGGCGGCGCGCAAGTTGATGGATTATGATAAGGTTGATATAATTTTTGATATGTATTCGGGAGTTGCTTTGGCTGTGTCTCCGGTGACTAACGAGAAAAAGGTTTTACATTTGACTTTTGCCCAAGATAGGGCAATTTCTACCGGATTTTATAACTGGAGGGTGGTAACCTCAACGCAGAAAACCGGTGAGAAAATGTTGCAAGCCGTAAAAAAACGTAATCTGCATAATCTGATAGGTGTAGTTGAAAATACAGCCGGCACGATGTCATTATTCAACGGGTTTGCCGATGAGGTTGAGAAAGATAAAGATGTTGTAATGAAAACCATGAGCATAAATCCCGGCGAGCGTGATTTTAATATTTTGTTGCAGAAAATTAAAATTGCTAAACCTGATGCAATAGTTGTTTCACTTCATTCTCCTGAGATTGATATTTTTATGCGCCAAGCCAAACTTAATCAGGTGGATATACCGATTGTGGGTGTTCAATCTTTTACTTTCTTAAAAGATAAGAGTTTAGCCGAAGGAAGTTGGTATGTTGATGTGGCTTTTGCCGATAAAAGTTTCTTAAAACGTTATAAAGAATCAAGCGGTGATGATATTACCAATTTTGCCGAGAATTTTTATACATTGTTGCAAGTTACAACTACCAATTATGAGTCAATTAAGAGTGACGGAAAGCCGACTAAAGAAGAGTTTATCGCTAATATGGAATCGGTTAACGGGGTGATTTCTCCGGTCGGTAAATTGATGGTTGATCGCGAAAATCAGAATGTTGATAGCGAAGCCAGTATTCGCGGAATTAAAGACGGGGTGGTGGTAGAAATCGACGAATAAAAGTTTCTTATTGTATTGAAAACAGCAAACGAATTTATTGTTCGGTTGCTGTTTTTTTGTTGCATTTTAGAGAGTGTTTGATAGTATGAAGGCGGTATTTTACAGGCTAAAGGAGCTGAAATGAAAAAATATTTGATAAGTTTATTATTGATTTGCGGAATTGTTGCTTGCGGGAATAAGAACGAAACACCGCAAAATGAAAAACCAACGGTAAAAATCGGGGTGATTGATGCTTTGAGCGGAAAATATGCCGAAAACGGGCAAAATGTGCGCCAAGCTATTGAGTTTGCCAAACAGGATATTAAATCAGATATTGATTTTGAATTTATATTTGAAGATTACGGTTTCGAGGCAATGCGAGCAGCTACGGCAGCCAATAAACTTATCAATGCTGACAAAGTTGATGCTTTGATCAGTTGGAGTTCTCTGGCCGGCAATGTTACGGCACCATTAGCAGAACGTAATAAAATAGTGCATTTTTCAATTTGCAATGATGCGCAAGCTGCTCAAGGAAAATATAATTTTATCCATTTTACTCCGTCGGAGCAATTGGCTGAAAAACTGGTTGAGCAAATTGAGCAAAAAAATGCTAAAAAAGTTGCTTTGTTTGCCGTTTATCAACCGGCTTTACAAAAGCATACCGATGCGGTTGAAAATTTGCTTAAAGCTAAAGGTATAGCTTTTGAACGCTTTAATTTTACCATGGATAATCTTGATTTCAGTTTGATGTTGGAAAAAGCAAAGTTGGGAAATTTTGATGTGTGGTATTTATGTGCATTGCCGCCCAGTTTGGATGTGTTTTTGAAAAATTATTTTCAAAAACAGATAAATGTTCCGTTGGTGGCAATAGATTCTTTGTTGTTTGCACAAGATAAGCAGATGGTGGAAGGGATGACTTTTGTAACTACTCCGGAAGGTAACGGGCAGTTATTGCAAAGATTGACTAAAGCCAACGGCTCGACAAATTATTTTTCGGTCGGTTATGCTTATGATGTGGCGGCTTTGTTGATTAAAGCATACAGCGAACTTTATGATAAAAACGGTAAACTGCCGTCATCTGATGAGGTAGCGGATTATTTGCTCAATTTACATGGTTATAAAGGTGCTGTCGGCGCTATTACCATGGGAAAGGATGGTATAGTTTTATCCGATGCCGTGATTAAACAAATGAAGGACGGCAAGCCGGTTACAATTGAGTAATCTTAAAGTTTAAGAATATTCGGT
>CAMOLN010000180.1 GCA_946618745.1 uncultured Alphaproteobacteria bacterium
TCTAATGTTGATTTTGCAACACTAAGAAAAATAATATCGGACATAGAATTGGCCGAAAAAAGACTTTCAGGACGTTTAACCGCAGCTAAATCTGCAACTTCTTGACATATATCCAGTATTGATTTCATTTTTTCTTTCTCCTTGATGATGTTGACTGATAATTTTTCAGTTGCTCTATTTTCAAATTTAATTCAGCAATTTGCTGTTCGTATTTTTGAGTAATTTCAGCAACAATTTCACTTTGTTTAACTAAGCGATTTTGCTCCAAAAAATTGCGAGCAATTTGTCTTTCTTTAGATAAATTTAAGCTGTGCACTCTTTCATCGGATAATTCAGCAAGAGCTTCAAGTGTAAATATGCCGTGATATTTGCAACTTTCTATCTCACTTAATGATAAAAAAGCAAAATTTTCCAAAGGATTACCATCTTTGACCTGTTTTTTGGAAAGCTGATAACGAGCATATTCTACCGGAAATCGCTTGATTTTATCCGGAGTAGCCGGTTGATCAAAAATTTCGGTTGTATTATCTTTTATGCGAATTTCACAATAACATACTATATTAAATTTAGGAATCCCGTTACAATCAAGCTCACCGGTTTTGACTGCCCGATCATAAAATCTGGCAGCTACTCCGTCATCAAGATGATTTTTATTTTGATCAATTAGTCTTTGATATGTATCAAAATCCATTTATATTCTCCTGCTATAGAAAGACAGGGGCTGCTTATAGTAAGAGCCCCTGCCAGATTAAATTATATTAAAATTATTATTCCCCGCCGGTTGTTTCATTTCCCGATGAGTTTGTTTCACCATCCGAAGACGAATTATCGTTTGATGCTTCTGTGGTGGTAGTATTTTCAGGGATATTTACCAATACACCCTGTAAGGTGGCATTTGACATTGTCATATTGCCGGCCCAACCGATAATACGATACATAGCATCTTGATTAACTGCAAGACGACTACCATCAATCACTTTCATATTGCGATCCTTGTGAGGACGTAAATATAGATAATCGGTATTAAGAAAATACATATGATTTTCCGGACAATATCCGTTTTGACCTCCGTCAAATACGACATCAGCTCCTTTAAAGCGGATAGTGCTGAATCCGGATTCTGCTAAACTCGGATTTAAGAAACGTTGTCCGTCTTGCAATGCAGCTTCAAAAGCTGTATAGAAATTATTATCTGCAACGATCAAATCCGGTTTATCACTGCCGCGAGTGCAGGATAAATATAAAGCATTCATTTTTTCCAAAATATTGTTCTTGGATACATTGTTTACACTCAAAGACTGATTACGCCAAAATTCGTTGCCACTGGTAGCGCGATTGATATTTCCGACTGTTCCGGTTGTCGGATCATCGGCAACCAATAATCTCAAACCACCGATAGATTTTCCGTTGGAAGAAGTTCCGTCACCATACATGGCATAAGCTAATTGATTAGCCATGGTTTTTTCCGCATTAGCAATACGTTTTTCCAACAAATCAATTACTTGAGCAGAACCGGAATTCTTCAATAAATCTTCACCGGAAATGGCTACGGGAACCGCGGCCAATTTGATAGCATATTCAGCGGCCGTAAATAGTTGTTTCGGGGTATAGGTTATGGTATCATAACCGGAATACCATACAACATCTCCTTCGCCATATTCCAATTCTTCCAAAATTTTGGAACCACCGGAAATAGGACGGATTTTATTTTTTTCTTGCAACTTGCGCAATAAAGCATTGTTTTTTGACATATTGTCTGCCATTTGCGCTGTGCGAGATTCCAAAGTTGTGCTAAACACTTCGTTATAATCTAAATTAGGCATATTTATTTTTCCTTTCTAAAAAAAACAGTTTTTATTCATCAATTAAGCCAAGCGAGGCAAACCGGTGTTCAAGTTCTTCACGCAGGCTCATTTTTTTATAATCAGGCTCGGCCTTACCGGATACAGTGAAAGCCACGTTTTTAGCTTTTTGAGCTTCTTTACTTTTGTTTTGCAAACCTGTATCAACATTGTGTGCAATCATTTTAGATCTGGTTGTTTTGTTAAGCCAAACAGCCATATCATAGGCATCTTCCAAATTAGTTGCCGTTCCGGTTTTTAAGAGCTGATAAATATCTTTTACAACATCCTGATAATACGGATGTTTGAGTTGACCGGCTTCATCTTTGCTGTCGGCAAAATCTTGAATTTGTTTTTCAACAATTTGAGCTGACCAAATATTGTCAAAATTTTTACCATAAGCATCTGAAGTTGTAACCGGTGGTATAACACCATAACTTTCGGCCAACATTTTGATGGCAGCCTGAGGAGCGATGCGAAGCTGTTTTTCGACATTTATCAGTTTGTGCAACCAATCTTCCTGTGAGGCAATACCATCTTTACGCAACTCGGATGCCATGGCTTCATAGGTGTTTTCTAACCACTTATACATAGCTATCCGTGAGCGCAAATCACAAAAACCTTTATCAATTTCTTCTTCACGGGCATTTAAATAACGACGCCACTGATAAGGTAAATCGGCAAAGGTTTGTGCAATCTCTTCATCATATCCTGACGGAGGCATTAAAAAATCCCCTTTGTCATCAGGCATCGGGGATTTATCTTCTTTTTCGATATTATCTTTAGTCATTCCATATCCTTTTTTTATATTGTTGAATTAATTCGGCGAAAATTGATTTACGCCGTTGTTTTTCTTGAAGCATTCGAATATTCTGTAAATATTCATCAGAATAATCGGAAGCTGCGGCCAAATTATTGGCCTTTAGGAAGTGATCAATTTCTGATACCGAAGTTGCAACACTTCCATCCGGCAAGATTACTTCTGCCGAAAATTTTTATGAAAAAGAAGTCATTTTAGAATCCTTTTTATCTGATTGATACTTAAGCATGAGTTCCATACGT
>CAMOLN010000181.1 GCA_946618745.1 uncultured Alphaproteobacteria bacterium
AAAAAATTACCTTTATTGATACTCCGGGGCATGAAGCATTTTCTGAAATGCGTGCTCGCGGGGCTAAAGTTACCGATATAGTTGTATTGGTGGTTGCGGCTAATGATGGTATTATGCCGCAGACAATTGAGGCTATTCGTCATGCGCAAGCGGCAGAAGTTCCGATTGTTGTGGCAATTAACAAGATTGATTTGCCGGGGGCCGACCCGATGAAGGTTAAGACAGCTTTGTTACAGCATGGTATCGGAGTTGAAGAAATGGGAGGCGAATGTCTTTGTGCCGAAGTTTCTGCGAAAAAACGCATTAATATTGATAAATTGGTTGATGCTATTTTGTTGCAAGCGGAAGTCTTAGATCTTAAAGCTAATCCTAATCGGGCCAGCGAAGGTGCCGTTATTGAGGCAAAAATGGAAAAAGGTCGAGGCACGGTAGTTACCGCTTTGGTTCAGAAGGGAACGCTGCATGTAGGTGATATTTGTATTGCCGGCAAAGAATGGGGGCATATTCGTGCAATGTTTAATGAGCATGGGCAGAAAATGCAAGAGGCAGGTCCGGCTACTCCGGTTGAGATATTGGGATTGAACGGGACTCCTTCGGCCGGTGATGATTTTATAGTTGTTGCTGATGAAACAAAAGCCAAAGAAATTACCGGTTATCGCATCAGAAAAGAACGTGAAGCAAAATTGGTTAAGTCGGCTAAATCGGCAATGGAACAGATGTTAGATAAAATTAAATCCGGTGAGGTTAAACATTTGCCGATTATTATTAAGGCTGATGTTCAAGGCTCAATTGAGGCAATTGAAGGGGCTGTATCAAAGTTGTCTAATGATGAAGTAAGTGTTCAAGTTTTACACTCGGCAGTAGGTGCAATATCGGAATCAGATGTTACTTTGGCTAAAGCGTCACATGCTTTGATTATAGGATTTAATGTTCGTGCCAATATGCAGGCTCGTGATATGGCGCGCCGTGATGAGGTGGAAATTAAGTATTATTCAATCATTTATGATGTTTTAGATGACATCAAGAAAGGTTTGGAGGGAATGCTTTCGCCCGAACTCAAAGAAAAACTTTTGGGCTATGCCGAAATCAGAGAAGTTTATAATATTACCGGTGTCGGTAAAGTCGGCGGTTGTATGGTTACCGAAGGTTTAGTTAAGCGTGGTGCTAAGATAAGATTGTTGCGTGATAATGTGGTTATTCATGACGGAGCTATCGGTCAATTGAAACGCTTTAAGGATGATGTTAAAGAAGTTAAAGAAGGCTTTGAGTGCGGTATTTCGTTTGAGAATTATAATGACATTCAAAAAGGCGACTTTATTGAATGTTATGAGATTGAGGAGATTGCTAAAAATTTATAACTTGATTATTGCAGAAAGCAGTAAAGTTATTATGCGCCCGTAGCTCAATTGGATAGAGTATCAGCCTCCGACGCTGAGGGTTGTGGGTTCGAACCCCGCCGGGCGCGCCAAAAACAGCTAAATTTCTTGATAAGAGGAGTTTGGCTGTTTTGCTATTCGAAAGGTCCATTTTGATTTATTTGGAACAATGGCAATCATGTCCGTGACAGCAATGGTGTTGCGGGTGATCTTTTTGGCGTAAAAAAGCTTCAAAAGTGTTGGCTAACAACATGGCAACAGTCATCGGACCAACGCCGCCGGGGACCGGAGTAATGTAAGATGCTTTACTTTTAACGTCTTCAAAATCAATATCACCACAGAGATGCCCGTTAAGGCGGTTGATGCCGACATCGATTATAATTGCACCATCCTTAATCCAAGAAGATTTTATCATTTGAGGTTGTCCGCAAGCGGAAACAATAATATCAGCGGTTTGGGTGATGGAGGGTAAATTGACGGTGTGAGAATGAGTTATGGTAACGGTGCAATCATGGTTAAGCAATAATTTACCCATAGGGCGACCGACAATTTGCGAACGTCCGATTACGACTGCATGTTTACCACGCAGATCAATACCAATTGATTGTAGCATTGCCAATACTCCTTTGGGAGTAGCAGAAATAAAAGCATCATGGTGATTATATGATAATAAGCCGTTGTTGTAAGGTGTAAAACCATCGACATCTTTATCAGGAGAAATACTAAAGATTATTTTTTGTTTATCCAAATGTTCAGGTAAAGGCAGTTGGACTATGATGCCATGGACGTCGGGATCATTATTTAACTCGTTAATAGTTGATAATAAAGCATTTTCACCGATTGATGATGATAACTCGATAACGCGGCAATTAATACCGACTTCGGCAGCTTTTTTTTGTTTGTTGCGGACGTAGATGCGACTGGCTTCGTCATCACCGACTAAAATGACAGCCAAGCAAGGAGAATTGTCGTTAAAGGCAGAGATTTTTTGTTTTAATTCTGAACATATTTTTTGAGCTAAAAATTTGCCGTCAATTATTTGTGCTGTCATATTTGTTCCTTTTCAATCAGCTTGTCTAAATCTTTATTATCAAGAAGAGATGTAGATGTTATAAGGATTTTTTTGTATCTGTCAAGTTCTCCGTAGACGATGGTTAAATTTGTTTTGGCGATATGAAAAGTTTTGGCAAGAAATTTAAGCAATTCAGCGTTAGCTTTGCCTTTTTCCGGAGGAGATATTACATTGATTTTAAGGTAATCAAGTCCGTCGGCGGCGGTATAGGTTCCCATTATCTTACAACAAGAAGAGTTAGGCGTCAGCCTAACTCTTAACGTAATACCGGAAGAATCGACGGTATAAAACATTTATCCGGCAATCAAAATGCGCAAACTGGTAATTAAGCGAGATACAAAATACAAAGCCAGAAGCAAAATAAACGGCGCAAAATCAATACCGGAAAATACAGTAGGAATTTTTGATTTGATTTTATCGTAAACCGGAACAGTCCACTTATCTAAAATTT
>CAMOLN010000182.1 GCA_946618745.1 uncultured Alphaproteobacteria bacterium
TAAAGAGGAAAAAATGAAAATTTATTTGGTAGGCGGGGCAGTCCGCGATGAAATTTTAGGCAAAAAACCACATGATAGAGATTATGTGGTGGTTGGTGCAACGGTTGAGGAAATGCTTAGCAAAGGATATAAGCAAGTCGGCAAAGATTTTCCGGTGTTCTTACATCCGATAACCAAAGATGAATATGCTTTAGCTCGTAAAGAAGTAAAAACAGGCGACAAACATACTGATTTTAAATTTGAATTCGGCCCTGATATTACTTTGGAAGAAGATATGCAAAGACGCGATTTTACCATCAATGCCTTGGCTAAAGATATTGATACCGGTGAAATAATTGACAAGGTGGGTGGAATCGATGATTTGAAAAACGGTATTATTCGTCATGTTAATGACGAGCATTTCGCTGAGGATCCTTTGCGAGTGTTGCGGATGTGTCGTTTTGCCGCAAAGTTAGATTTTAAAATTGCGCCGGAAACAATGAAATTAGCTAAAAATATGGTCGATAAGGGAATGATTGACCATTTAACACCGGAGCGGATATGGAAAGAGATAGAAAAAGCTTTGGAAACCGACCATTTTGATAAATTTATTCTCACGGCTAAAGAATGCGGAGCATTAAAAGTTATTTTACCGGAAATTAATAAACTTTGGGAAATGCCGGAAAAGCTTAAATATCATCCTGAGGGAAACAGCGGAGATCATACTATTTTGGTGCTAAAGCAAGGGCGCAATTTATCACCGAAAATAAAATTTGCGCTTTTAATGCATGATGTTGGAAAAACCCAAACACCGGCAGAAATTTTACCGGCTCATCACGGACATGATAAAAGGGGATTGACAATCATAACAGATATCTGTAAACGTTTACGCATTCCTAACGAGTATCGGAATTTTGCTTTACTGGGCTGTAAATATCATATGGCTTTCCACGAATTGGTAAACATGAGAGACAGTAAAGCTTTAGAATTTGTGAGCAATGTAAGTCATAAGTTTAAGGATGAAAATCAATTAAACGATTTCATTGAATTATGTCGTTGTGATGCATTTGGAAGAAAGGGTGTTGTTAATGAAGCAAATATTGCTGCATTTAACGAAATCAAAGAGAAAGTACGGATAATATTCAATAAAGCAAGCAAAATACATGCTAACGATATGCCGAATTTTTCTGAATTACAAGAACGTTATGTGACAGGAAAAAATCGTGATAATTGCAGATTTGCTCAAGCCTATCAGCAATACTTGCTCAGACAAGTTTTTCCCAAACGTTGATTTGTTATAAAAAAAACTCCGCCGATTAAGGCGGAGTTTTTTGGGTTTTATTTAGAAATTATACTTGGCTTTCAAGAAACCGGTATGATCAATGTAATCCTTACGAATACCTAAGTTATATCCGGCCGACAAATCCCAATTATCGACATTAACTTCGGCTCCGACCCCGATTTCAGCACCAAAACGGTTCAAGCGTTGAGCTTGTATACCATAGACCATATTGCCAATATATACTGCCGAATTAGCATCATCACTGACAACATCATAAGTCAAGGCTGCTTTGGCTTTAGGTGTCCAAGTTATACCATCGTTGGTAAGTTTGGCCTGATAACGAGCACCGGCTACAACAGTCATTACATCAACATTGTTGGTTTTGATGCGTTGACTTAAATCGTCATTATAGGTGTCACGTTGGATATGAGCAACGCGAACTCCGGCTTCCGGTGTAACTCCGTTAGGCATATCATAGCCGACATAGGCACGTGCTCCAAAGTTTTCAACATGGTAGTGAGCCTCGTTGGCAAATCCGGCAAAGGAGGTGTCTTCCTCATATTTGGCATTGCCGTAGTTAATCATACCGCGAACATACCAATCAGATGGTTGATATCTTCCGTAAGCAAATAAGGTATGGCTGGCTATGGCGATATCACGCATATCAACATCGACATCCGCATCATGATAAGCATAACCGATACCTAAGGTGGTGTTTTCGTTCAACTCTCCGTCGATACCCATTGCAATACCTGCTGTTTTGCCGGTAAAGCCCATGTGCTCAAAATCATCATCCTCACGGGAATGAATATAAAGAGTTTCAACCCATGCTCTGTAATGTTCAAAAGCATCGCCTGAACTCAACCCCTCTCCGCCTAAACGCTTGGTGAGTTGGTCCTCAATTGAGTTATTAAAGTCTTGAGTCATGGCAACGTGAACAATTGCGTCAACCGGAGCAATTGAATTCAAAGCATCAACATAGGCTCGACCATCAGTGTGCGAAATTCGGTTGAGATATTTCTGAACTTCGCGAGCTCTGGTTCCTTCAGCCAAGGTTGTGGCATTATCCCAACCTTCCGCAGTGGAGCGATTGTTAGCATTGCCCCAGCGAGATGCTGCCGATGTATCAGCATAAGATGCTTTGTTTCTCAAAGTATAAGTTCCATCGCTGTTACCGACAATCTCATAAGTGTCATTAACTTGGAAGTTTGTGAATACCGGATTTACCGGAGCTCCATTGTTGTCTCCGACAATAGTAAGTCCGGCAGTTTGAGCATGTTGTTCGGTTAATAATCCGCTGGCAACATTAACCGATAAAGTGCCGTTAGGACCAACATCAAATGAAGATACCGTCATACTGCCGCCTTCATAAACCGAAGACTGGTTGGTAGCATTGGTAATGTCCATAGTGATGGTGCCGTCAACCACAGTATTGCCTAACTGAGCGTTATTCTCGCCGATATTTAATGTCTTACCGGCCAATACATGAGTTGAGCTACCGGATAAGTCAGCATTATCACCATAAGTAACATTGCCATTAATATTGGTTTGTCCGCCGGTAATTGTATTATTCAAAGTTC
>CAMOLN010000183.1 GCA_946618745.1 uncultured Alphaproteobacteria bacterium
TAAGTATTGAATGAAAGTATTGATTGAAACCTGTTCAAAACACCATGTATACAAGATTATTTATCTTGTCTTTTTCTTGATCGCATTGATTTAATCATCGCTTCAATATGCGAGTCTCCAACACAATCATTTGGAACTAATTTTCTTCCTCTTTTATACGTACCCCTTATTACGCCATTTTCACATGTCCGATTTTCCTCCCCCACAATAACATCTGCTTCGCGCGCTGTCTTGCATCTGCTTTCGTCATCGGTTCCTAAGCTTTTACGTAAGTTTTTCAATTTTTCTTGCAAGTAATCTTTGTTTTCATTTTTTGCTTGCGCACGATATTGTGTTTTTTGCCAAGCTTTATCTCTTATCTCTGGATCGGAAGAATTACGATCATCCTTACTGGTGTTATTGCTATCATCAACATTAATCGATACAGAATCCGCATTATCATCAAAATAATAATCTGTGAATATTCCGGAACTGGATGGAGGATCAAACGAATCATCAACCGGTAAGATTTCTGATGGTGGAACTAATTTACCATTACTTTCACCATCAGATATACCATCAGCGTTGCGTATTATTTCTTGATTTCGTTGATGCAACTTATTTTTTGCCATAGTAACATCTTCTTGCCAATGTGGTGTTTCCCATTTAGGTGGCAAAGGATTTGATAAAGATTGTTTCTTGCGTTTTTGCATTTCTTCTTCGGTTAATCTTTCAAATCCATTCATATCTCTAGTGCCATAGTTAGGAATCATCCCGACCATATACCCTCTGGAAATTGTTCCTGATAAAAATTGTGCTGTATTTTCATTTACATGTGCAGCATATTCCATTGCAGGCATATCAAAAATTGCTACGGCATCAGATCCACGATGCCTAATTCCCGTCTCACTTGTTAATTTATTCCAAAAATCTTCTTCTTCAACAGCGACTGCCATACGATCAACTGCTTCATAATGTGTTTTAATTTTTTGTTTTGTATTATTATCTTTGTTAAAATTTTGTGCATATTCTCCATTATAAACCAAGCCGTTTTCAGCTAATGACTGCGCTTGAGAAAAATGCGTCATATGTAGCACCCGAACATATCCTTCGCGTAAAGGTGGCAGTTCTTCAGGCTCATTTGCTATCTTAACACCGGTTTCTTTATTGTATAAAGGATCCATCATCTTTATCCTTAATTGATACTTGGTTGTTTTCTTTCATTTAAGTTGTATTAGTATTATGAAAGTAATATAGCTACATATTAGCAAATATTTTAAATTTTGTCAATGTTGAAGGCGTGGGTCCGACCACAAGCGAAAGGCAGACTTTAGTATGCCGGTCGGCAAAGCCGATGAGCACTATGCAAGAAAAATAAAGATTATACAGCTCGCGATACCGACATCTAATAAAACATTTTAATAACTATTCTCAACATAGAGCATCTTTTTTCCTATTGCTAAAAATTTTTTTGATGTTAACATCACTTTATAATTCATATTACGAGGGACTTTCTAATGAAAAAAATTTTAGTTCTCAATTCCGGTTCATCATCATTAAAATATCGCTTATTTGCTTTTGATAACGTCCAATCAAAACTGCTGGCCAAAGGCTTGGCAGAACGTATCAGCATCGGTAATTCTACTTTGACTTTTCAACCCACCGGTCAAGATAAACAAAAATTTGCTCTCGACCTGCCCAATCATGAAATTGCTTTGCAAGAAATTTTCAAACTTCTTTTAAGCAGTGTATTAAATTCCTTAAACGAACTTTCGGCTGTCGGCCATCGTCTCGGCCACGGTGGCGAAACTTTTAAGCAATCTACACTGATTACCCCTGACAATATTAACCAAATCCGCGAAGCACAAGAGCTCTTGCCTCTGCATGGCAAAGCCTTTATGCTCGGTATCGATGCCATGCAAAAATTGCTTCCCGATATTCCTCAAGTCGCGGTATTTGACACTGCCTTTCATCAAACCATGCCTAAAGAAGCCTTTCTTTATGCCTTGCCCCAGGAACAATATACCAAACATAAAATCCGCCGTTATGGTTTTCACGGCACTTCACACTATTACGTATCTCGTGAATTGCAAAAATTGATGCCTTCCGCCCGCAAAGTCATCACTTGCCACTTAGGCTCGGGCGGTTCAATTACTGCTATCAAAGACGGCAAAAGTATTGATACTTCTCTTGGATTTACCGGCACATCCGGTGTTACTATGGGCACTCGTTGCGGCGATATCGATGGTTTTGTTCCGCTCTATATCATGCAATCACAAAACAAAACTGCCGATGAAGTTCATCTTATGCTCAATAAAGAATGCGGACTTTATGCTCTCTCCGGCGGATATTCCGACAGTCGTGATGTTGAAGATCGTTATTTGGCCGGCGATCCTCAAGCCATAACCGCTTATGATGTTTACATTCACAGCATCATTAAATATATCGGCGCCTATGTCGCCGTTTTGGGCGGAGTTGATGCGATTGTATTTACGGCAGGCATCGGTGAAAATTCCCCGCTTCTGCGCCAAAAAGTATGTGAAAAATTAGAATATTTAGGACTTAAACTTGATTTGCAAGCCAACGATATGAAGGGACAAACCCGAGAAATTTCCGCTCCCGACAGCAAAGTAAAGGTATGGGTTATTCCCACTGATGAAGAATTGGTTATAGCAGAAGATACTTACAAATTAACCGCTTAATTCGCCCAACAATTAGTTTTTCTTATCTTTATATTCAATTTTCAGCTGTTCCGACTTGTTGTCCAACATTTTTAACATATTTGATATTTCTTTTGCCGGATTATTACTGCTGAACAATTTTGCCGCAAATTCCACCGGATTAATCTGCGCA
>CAMOLN010000184.1 GCA_946618745.1 uncultured Alphaproteobacteria bacterium
TATTAAAGCGATGCATTACAGTTTCTCCCAAAATTCAAAACATCTTATGGATGGTATGTTAACCTATAAATTTAAGTAAACAATATTTTTTTTTACTAAATACACAAATTTAGTAAATATGATTCGGTGTCGGATATAAATTGCAATGAATTTTTGTGCTTGACAAATGCTGATTTATAGAACTAAATTAGAACAAGATTGATTTTAAGGAGTTGATAAATGTTGACACCCAAGCAATATAATTTGTTATTATTCATTCATAAAACTATCCGTGAAACCGGTTGTTGTCCTTCGTTTGACGAGATGAAAAACGCCATAGGTTTGAAGTCAAAATCAGGTATTCATGCATTGATTGATGCTTTGGTGGAACGAAATTTTATTCGTAAGTTGCCACATAAGGCCAGAGCTTTGGAAGTTTTGCGCTTGCCAAAAATTAAACCGTCAAATGTTGTTCCGATTGATAAGGCTGCTCCGGCAGTAGAAATTCCGTTGTATGGTAAAATTGCAGCGGGAACACCGATTGAAGCAATAGCTAATGAAAATGATAAACTCAATGTGCCGGCCTCTTTGGTATATGGCGGAGATTATTATGCTTTGACCATAGAAGGAGATTCAATGATTGAGGCAGGAATTATGGATGGCGATACGGTGGTGATTAAGCGTGCATCAACGGCTAATAATGGTGATATTGTAGTGGCTTTGGTTGATAATAACGAAGCAACCTTGAAGAAAATTAAAAAGTCCGGTGCTTATATCGATTTAATACCGCAAAACAGTGCCTATCAGACACGCAGATTGGCGGCGGGAAGGGTGAAAATTCAAGGGATTTTGAGCTCTTTGATTAGAACTTATCATTAAATTGAAAATTGTTTGAACAAGCGTATATCCCCTTTATGGTGTGTCATAAAGGGGATATTTTTAATGAGCAATATGGGAAAAATTGCTTTTGTGCTGATTATAATTTTAATATTGTTTGCCTGCAATCAATCTTTGATGTAGTTGTTCTTTTTCAATTCTTTTTCGGAGTTGAGGTGATATAACAGATAATATACTGTCATAACGGCGGCGATTATTGCAAAAGATACAGTTACTTTGAAAAATATTTCCGCATTGATCAGATTATCAAACCATAGTGCAATCAGAGCAAATATCGCATAGGCAATACATAAGCCGAAAGTAATAATTTTAAATGGTGATATTTTCATTGTTGCATCTCTCTTTCCAAGACAAAAATAAAGGCTTCACGGGCAAAAAACAGTAAGGTGCGGCGATTTTCGCGTTCCATGGTTTTAACCTCCCAACCCTCACGAGCAAATTCGTTTAGTACGTTGGTAAGACGGACAGGATTTACTTTGCCTCCGTTTAAGAAAATACTTGATATAATACCTTCGGTATATAAAAAAACACGGTATTCTTTCATTGTAGTTCTCCGTTTGATAAAGTTACAACTTGATAATATTATTTATAATTTAATAAAAAGTAAAAGTGCCTTTAACGGGATGTCAAAGGCACTAAAAGGAGACTTTGTATATTTCTTAGAACTTGTAGTTCAAAGACAAGCCCCACATTTTAACCGAGTTTTTATAGTCAGCATAAACTTCGGGTCCGGTGCCTCTGTTGCGGGTGTTGGCAGTGTCAACAACAGCATCTTTGGCTTTGATGTAGGTAAATGCCATATCAAAACTTAATTTATCATTATATTGATAATTTAAGCCGGCGGAATACCATAAACGATCGGAATCGGGAATACGCGGAGTGCGTTCGGCCCTCTTTGCGGCTGCTTGATCAAAAGCTATACCAAAGCGAGCTTTCCATTGATTATCGATTTGATAAGAAGCACCCAAAGCATAGAAGTTGGTATCGCGCCAGTTTTCATAGGTTCTTGAATGAAAAGCCGGATTATCTTTGCCGTTGAAATCCAAACGATCAAAAGATGACCAATAAGTGCGTTGATATTCAGCCATCAACTCCCATTTGTCGTTGAGTTTGTGATAAGCACCCAAAGAGAAAGTTGCCGGAAGGTCCAAATCGCAGTTGATGTCTTGATTCATCAATACTCCCAATGGTGCGGGGATAGAAGATTCTATTTCACCTTGGATTTTGTGTTTCATTTCACTGCGATAGCCAATACCAAAACGAGTATTGTCGTTTAACTCATACATAGCACCTAATTGATAGCCGATATCGGTAGTGTCGCCATGGACGGCAGTATCATAGGCACCTCTGGTTTTGCTGGTTAAACGGGCACGGACTTTTTCAACTATAAATCCTGCACCTAATGACAATTTGTCGGTAGCTTTATATGCAGCCATAGGGGTGATGGCAATAGTGTGAATACGTGAGGTGTTTCCATGTGCAGATCCCATCCAATTGGAGTTGTATTTGGTAATCATACCGAAAGGAGAGCTGACATTTATACCTAAAACGGTTTTATTATCCAATTCATAAGAAACCGTGCCGTTAGGAGCAATGGCAGCGTGAACAATATTGTGTTGTTCGCCGGTTTCACCTTGACCGGTTCCGGATACATTTTTAGCTTCGGCCTGGGGAGCAATATAGGTTCCGCCAATATTAACCTGAATGCCTTTTTGGCGAGTTAAGCCGGCAACGTTAAAGAATGCATAAGACGGGTTTTCGGCGCCGGCAGTAGCACCGGCAAAAGCATTACCTTGAGCTGCGGCGGATTGTTCACGAAGTTGAAATCCGGCGGCATTAGCGTTAGAAACAGCCAGAATTGTTGCTAAAGCAGTGAAAGTTACTAATTTTTTCAATTTATAAACTCCTTATAAAGTTTCAAAG
>CAMOLN010000185.1 GCA_946618745.1 uncultured Alphaproteobacteria bacterium
CATGCATTATTTGTGTCAACTTCAAAATATACAGGGTCTAACACTAGTTTACCTTTAACTGGTCCATCACTATTAATTAGATTCTTTTCAACTTCTCTTCTAAACAGTGTAGAAAATTCGCTATTATTTTGAACACTAATAATATTTGTGTCTAGAGATTTTCCTGTTTCAAAGATTGGTTCCATATTAGGTAATTTTTTTGTAAAAAAACGATTATCTGGACGCATATTTTGTTGTAAATCATAACTAGCACAACCAATTAACAAAAACATAAGAAATAAAGTAATTTTCTTCATTTTTTAGGCCTCGTAGAATTAAATTACGAAATAATGTTAAATCATTATTGGTTAAAAATCAATGATGATTAGTGATTTTGTAAAGCTATATAAATTGAAAGAAAAATTTAAGAAATGTTGTAAACTTCAAAATAGACTTGAAAGGCATAAATTTATTGTATAACTTTAGATTTACGGGAGAAAATTTATGATTGCAAAACTTAAGGGTTTAGTGGATTCCATAGGCGAAGACTATTTGATTTTGGATGTAAACGGAGTGGGATATTTGGTATTTGCTTCGGCCAAAACTTTGGGACGTTTGGAAATAGGACAAGCCGTCGCTTTGTTGATTGAAACAGTGGTGCGCGAGGACAGTATTACTTTGTTCGGCTTTGCCGAGGCAATAGAAAAAGAGTGGTTTAATACTTTGACTAAAGTGCAGGGCGTGGGAGCTAAAGTAGGTTTGAGTATATTATCGGTTTTGTCGACTAATCAGTTGCGTCAGGCGGTGGCGGCTCAAGATAAAAATATGTTCAGTATGGCTAACGGAGTTGGGCCGAAGTTGGCCGCAAGAATAGTAACCGAGTTGAAAGATAAAATTGTGACGGTTCCGACAGCCATAGTCGCTAAAGATATAAATGAAGCAGTCGAAGCGGCGACAACAAAAGATGATGAGGTTAAAACTTTTGAAGATAATTTAGCGGCACGCGATGATGATCCGAGTAAATTAGAAGATGCAATTTCAGCTTTGGTTAATTTGGGGTATCAGCGAATTGAAGCCTATAAGGCAGTTAATCAGGCGGCAATCAAAAATCCCGATGCCGATATGGGAGAGTTGATTAAATTGGCTTTGAAAGAATTTATAAAAGGATAAAATTTAATGGTGAAAGAAGAACGTATTGTCAGTCCGCAAAAGCAAGAAGAAGATGAGCAGAACGGTATGCCGGTGAATTTGCGTCCGACATCATTGAGTGATTTTGTCGGGCAGACGGCAGTTTGCGAGAATTTGAAAGTATTTATCGAAGCGGCTAAAGCACGCGGAGAGGCTTTGGATCATGTGTTGTTATTCGGTCCTCCGGGATTGGGAAAGACTACTTTAGCATCGATTGTGGCGCATGAGTTGGGAGTTAATTTTAAGGCTACTTCCGCTCCAATGATTTCAAAATCCGGTGATTTGGCGGCAATTTTGACCAATTTGGAGCGTAATGACGTTTTGTTTATTGATGAAATACATCGGTTGAATCCGGCAATTGAAGAAGTGCTTTATTCGGCAATGGAAGATTTTCAGCTTGATTTGATTATCGGGGAGGGGCCTTCGGCTCGTTCGGTGAAAATTGATTTGCAACCGTTTACTTTGGTGGGAGCAACAACTCGTTCGGGGATGTTGTCAACGCCTTTGCGCGAGCGGTTTGGAATTCCATTGCGATTGGATTTTTATTCACCGGAAGATTTGAGAAAAATTGTATTACGCGGAGCAAAGTTGTTGCAAATGCCATTGTCAGAGGATGGAGCTTTAGAAATTGCCCGCCGCTCAAGAGGAACTCCGCGCGTGGCGGGAAGATTGCTCAGAAGAGTGCGCGATTTCGGGATGGTAGCGAGTGTCGGAGAGATAGATAACAAAATTGCCGATGTGGCATTAAAAAGATTAGATGTTGATAATTATGGTTTAGATGCTTTCGATCGTCGTTATTTGAATTGTATTTTACAGAATTACGGCGGCGGACCGGTGGGAGCTGATACTTTGGCGGCAGCCTTGTCGGAAGAACGTGATACCATAGAAGAAGTGGTTGAGCCGTTTTTGCTTAAATTAGGCTTTTTACAGCGCACTCCCAGAGGCAGGGTTATTTCTGATGCGGGGTGTCAATATTTGGGGGCACCGCGGCGAAATATTAAGGAAGAAATTGCAAGACAGTTAGATTTATTAGGAGAAGCAAATTGATAGTGGATTCATTGAGTGTGGCAAAAGGAGAAGTTATCGGTAAGGAGTTTTGGTTTCCGATAAGAATATATTGGGAAGATACCGATGCGGAAGGAATAGTTTATTTTGCCAATTATCTGAAGTTTGCCGAGAGAGCACGGACGGAATGTTTGCGTTATTTGGGATGTTGTCAGAGCGAAAATTTGGCACAAACCAAAGCCGGTTTTGTGGTGCAACATTGCGATATTGATTATTTGGCACCGGCCTATTTGGATGATTTGTTGCAAGTGAGTTGCAGTGCCGTGAAGATTGGTGGAGCCAGTGTGACTTTGCACCAAGAAATAAAACGGGGAAATGATTTACTGACTTTGGTGAATGTTAAGGCGGTTTATCTTGATTTGGAAAACAAAAAGCCGATCAGAATACCGAGAGAAATAGCTCAACGATTGGAATGTATATTGTAGAAATATAATAATAATAATAAAGTGGATGCAATAAAAATTTTTTAGTGTATTAAGATAATAATATTTTGCGCTCCTGAGAGCGATAGTTGATTAATATTGTGATAGATATAAGGATAAAACAGAG
>CAMOLN010000186.1 GCA_946618745.1 uncultured Alphaproteobacteria bacterium
AATTACAAAAAATATGGTAGCAATCATTACATAACCCGATATTTTTTTTCGGCTGAATTCCATAAATTTCATCCCAAAACTTTAGTGACGAGATCTAGTTCGCAGACTTCGAAACGTCTTCACCGATTATATTCTCGGAAATATAACTGTCGGCACATTGTGCACTTGTGCAACGCTTGAGCACTAAAGCATCACGCCCCTCGGTTAATCCGCGTAACTTTACTGACGGAACATAAACATCTTTCACTCTGATCTTAAATGTTATATAACCGGTTGTGCCGCTTGTATCAGTCAGATAAGCTTTAATAGTATAAGAACCTACACTTCCCGGCATTGCCTGACCGATAAATTTATGATTTTTTTCATCATACATAATCCAATCAGGTAAAGGAGAATCATTCAGTAAACCGGCCTTTACGGTAACTGGACCGCTGAAGTTCATTTTCTTAAACACGCTGTCAGGTATCTCAACTTCAAAACGTTGTCCGCTGTCCAACTCAAGGTCGGGAATAAGTTTTGACGACGACAAATTAACCGGAGGGCGTTTAGCCGGAACATCCAATAAATAAGGGCGATTCTCCGGTAAAAATTCACCTTTACGCCACTTTTCTAACACTCCGCGTAAATAAACAGCAATTTGTGAAGGTTTTTCGTTTAGCATATAATAAGGAATTGCATCCATCCCCAAAGTTGCGTACAAACTACCTAAAGCATCTTGCAAATCAACATAAGCTAACATGGCTTTAGCCTCATCTTCGATAGCTCTGGCGGATTCTAATTGAGTTTGAGTCGAACGAGCACCGCTTGATGTTGCCGTATCTTCGGCAATATCTTCCGAAGCCCTCGATAATTCATAAGCAATACGATAATCTTCAACCGCCGACATATAGCGAGCCCAAGCAACATAAACTTGCGTCAGAATAAGATTGGTCATTCTCTGACGACGTAAAGTTTCAGCCTCAAAATATTTCGGATTTTTTACATTTTCAAATACTTCCATGCCGACTTCACGAGCTTTTTTAGACCATAAACGATTATAATAATTTGAATCTTTTAAATATTTCTGATCACCCGGATTAGATAACACCTTAAACGACGCGACAATTTCATCAATATTTGTTACCATATCACGCGTGCGCAATTCCGGACGATTATTTAAGGCTACCCACTCCATTTCGCTTAATGAGCTTTTAATTTCGGGCAAATCATAATTACCGTCCTCTTTACCAACCAAAGTAAACTCGGTGTTAGGATGGAATCCCATGATTGATGCTAAACGAATATTAGCTGTTTCTAAATCTCTTTTTAATTCAGATAAATCTTTTATGCTTTGCATAAAGTTACGCTTTTTATCTAAATCCGCAACACTCAAATTCTTTCCTTCTTTAGCCAAATCCACAGTATTAGAGTTCATTTCATCAATATCCAAACTCATATACTCAATCATATCATCAATTAGCGGCAACATCCTTTGAGCACTTAAGGCTTTCCAATATAATGTGCGGGTTTCCTGCATTAAGTTATGTATCACTTTACGGCTTTGTTCATAAGCTACTCCTGCTTGATAGAGTTTATCTTTGCTTTGATAATATACAGTGCTCACATCTAAGATATTCCATGCAAGTTTAAGTTCTGAGTCCATAGCATTACGATTCTCAGTGTTAACATATCCGGCTGATGAAAAAATTTCTGGCAACCGATTCTCCGGCGAAAGTCCGACTTCAACCATGCTTTGTTGATAGCTGGTCAGACGGCGAGTATAATTATATTTCAGCGCTAAAGCAAAAGCCATATACATATCAATAGGTTTTTGAATTTTAGATGGAAGATTGGAATACATTGACTGCATATCGGCATCTATACGAATCGCTCTATCCCAGTCAGTATAAGAAGCAGGTGCCGGAATGCTTATATCTTCACGCACGCTGCTTGAACATGACGTTATCAACAATGCTAAACAACCGACTAAAATATTTATCTTTCTCATAATTCCAACCCTTGTTGCACACATTAAACATATCGGCATACTATAACAATATTTTGCATATTAACAGTATTTATTTGCTTTTATTCAACTTTGTTGTATAAAATTAATAAAAAAGATAGTTTTGTTGATTATAATACTACCAATACAATGGTCTTATATGGATGATTTTAAATGCTTGATCTGTTAAAATCTTTATTTAAATACAAACAAAAACGCAGTCCCGACAAACTTGGCCGCTATCCGGAAATGGTGCATACCGACGCCATACCCGAGCGTCGATATCTTTGGACATCACGTCTGTTGGTTATTTTTGCAATATTAAGCATTTGCCTGAATATTATTTTGATTTTAACTATCTATATTCTGTTACCTCAACGTGATGCACAACCTCGTCTGTTGCAAATTGATCGCTATTTTAACCAATTGAGTATGTTACCGCGTCAGGAACGTTTTGTGGCACCGAAAGATTTATTGATCGAGATGTTCATACGTGAATATATTTTAACTCGTCATACCGTTACCTCAAACTACGACGAACTGAAAAAACGTTGGCAGCCCGGATCTCGATTCTATTTTATGTCATCACCTGAAGTTTATAAAGAATTTGCTTCAGAAGATTTTGATCAATTGCTTTATGCTTATCAGAGCGGTGGTTTTACCCGTTCAATAAATATCGAATGGATGCGCCCGATCTCCAACGGGTTATGGATTGTGCGTTTTGCTACTTACGATTATTATTCGGGCAGCAAAATTCCGATAATAAATATTTGGCAC
>CAMOLN010000187.1 GCA_946618745.1 uncultured Alphaproteobacteria bacterium
TTCCGGCGCCGATCAGAGTCTTTGCGAAAAGATCCTGAGTGATGGGTCCGATATCGAGTCCCATCCAGCCGTCCGGGATGGAGTCGCTATATATGCGCATATAAGGAGTGTCCTCTTTGTATTCGCGTCCGATGAAGTTATCGACGGGAAGCAGGAAATGAACGCCTTTTGCCTTCGCCTTGTCCATAAGTTCACGGGCGAGGTCGAGTTTATCCTCTTCGCAGAGCGAAGTGCCGGTCTCGTTGCCGAGTGCGCGCATGAAAGTGGCTAAATGGTTAACTTCTTCGCCACCTTCTTTGTAAATTTTGGCAAAACTGAAAGTATATGCCAGAGCTAAGGCAAATATGGCAATATAGGGATAAGATGTTTGCAAAATTGCATAAATATCTTTACTTTCCCAGGCGAAACTGACAGCAATTGCCGAAACTATACCGCCCAACACCATCGGATGAAAAATCAATCCTGACGTAAAAAGCGCTAAGATTCCTTTGAACATTTTAGATTTAGCCGATTGAAAGTTTACGTGTTAAATAACGAGAATTATTTTGCTGCTGCAAAGGCCACTCACTGCGGCTTGATACTCTGGACACGTTTAAATTAGGCAAATTTCTTGCTGCCTGAGTAAACAAGGCCAAAGTTCCTCTTGCCTTGATGCGGAGATCCTGCTCTCTACTCCAATCGAAAACCTGCTTTTGCATAGCTACACGCATATCTATCTCCTCTGTTTTAGAATAACTTGATATAAGCTATAGCCTACAGCAAAAAGGTAAATAAATTTTTAATTTGAGAAAAATTTTATATTGTTTTGGATAAATTTTCTATTTTGTTCCATAGTTGAATGCCAAAATCCTGCACTTGTTGTTCATTGTCGCCACATACCCAAACCCTTATTTTAGGCTCGGTTCCTGAGGGGTGGATAACTACACGACCGTGTTCAGAGATTTTTTGGCTTAAATCTTCGGTCAATTTAATTAACTCGGGGTGAGAAGTGATTTGTTTAACCATCTCGCGAGTCGATAAAGAATAATTTTTATAGAACAGAAAATCATCATCAAATAACGGGAAAATTTGGTCAGGCTTTTTGCCCTCGCGGACCATACCCTTTAATAAGCGGATAGATGTCATCATGGCATCACCGGATTTGGCATAGTCAAGCAAGACAATATGACCGGATTCTTCTCCGCCGATCATGCCGCCGTTTTCTTTTAAGGCTTTGATAACATAGCGTTCACCGACGCCGGTGGAACAGTATTGCAATTTTAGCTTTTGGGTAATGAAACGTTCCAAAGCAGTATTGGAAAGCTTGGTTGAAGCAAAAGCTCGGCCATGATTTTCGCCGGATTTTTCAGCATCCATAGCTAAAAAAGCCATAAGATGTTCGCTTTTTATCAAACGGCCTTGGCAATCACAAATTTTGATTCTGTCGCCATCACCATCTACGGCAATACCGATATCAGCTCCGGAAGTTTTGACAGTTTCCAACATAGACTCTACATGTTGAGAGCCGCAATCGCGGTTAATGTTACAGCCGTCTGGAGTTGTTCCGAGAGAAATAACCTCTGCGCCGAGTTTGGTTAAAACATCAGGTAAAATTTGGTAAAAACAACCGTTGGCACAATCAACAACAATTTTCCAATTTTTGAAAACCGGCTGATTGTTACACATATCCAAAGCAATTTGTTGATATTTTGCGGCTATGGTATTGTCTTGAGAAACTTTGCCGAGTTTGTTTTTGGAAAAGGTAAAATTGTTTTGTTCAATCAAGGTTTCGATTTGGGCAGTTACTTCATCAGAAAATTTGTCACCGTCACGGTTAATCAATTTGATACCGTTGTCTTGATAAGGATTGTGCGAAGCGGTAATCATCACGGCCATATCAACATCAAGCTTATCAGCAAAAGTGGTGACTGCCGGGGTGGGGATAATACCCAAAGTCAGGACGTCAATACCTTGAGAAGTGAAACCGGCAATCATGGCAGCTTCCAACATATCACCGGAAATGCGAGTGTCTTTAGCAATAGCGACTTTGTGACGGGTGGTGCAAATGGCGGTGCTTAAGGCACAAGCCAACTTAAAAGCAAAGTCGGCAGTCATAGGGAATTCGTTAGCAACACCGCGAACACCGTCAGTTCCAAACCATTTATTTTTGCTCATGACCAATCTCCTTGAATAAATAAAACATGGTTAAAGTTTATTCTTTTTGAGGCAAAATAAAAGTAAAATATAGTTTTTTTACGCAAGGAGAATAAAAAAATTCGGCGGTTGAGATGCTAACCGCCGAATTTAGGAAATTATGATTATTTCTTTTCGTCAGGATCACGTAAGACGTAGCCGCGGCCCCAAACGGTTTCAATATAATTCTTGCCACCGGAGGCGTGTTCCAATTTTTTGCGTAATTTGCAAATAAACACGTCGATAATTTTCAATTCCGGTTCGTCAATGCCGTTGTAAAGATGATTAAGAAATTGATCTTTGTTTAAGGTTGAACCTTTGCGTAGAGATAACAATTCCATGATACCATATTCTTTGCCGGTCAGGTGCAAGGTTTTGCCTTTTACGGTAACGGTTTTGGTGCCTAAGTTAACGACTACATCACCGGTAACAATAACCGATTCCGAATGACCTTTGTCGCGACGAACAATAGCATAAATACGTGCTAACAACTCGTTTTTATCAAAAGGTTTGGTGAGATAGTCATCAGCGCCATAGCCTAAACCTTTAACTTTGTTGTCAGGTTGAGAAAGACCTGATAA
>CAMOLN010000188.1 GCA_946618745.1 uncultured Alphaproteobacteria bacterium
AGTTTTAGCAGTTGCGGAAATTTTTTGCGGCTGATTATCCGGAGTGCCTAAAATGGAGGTTTCTTCGCCGTTAATGAGAATTAAATCTTCATAATATTGACGAGCTTTGTTAACACGTCCGAGTTTTTCGGCAGATAAGGCTCCGACTAATAAAGCCAGCTGATTGCGCGGGTTGGCTTTGAGCGAATCTGAGGTGAGTTCTAAAGCTTGTTTAAAGTTGCCATTCATATAAGCCAGAGATGCTTTTTCGGCATCTTCCTGTCCGTCTCTTTCAAACATGCTGACAAACCAATTAGATGGTTCAGCTGTATCTTTTTTATCAACTACGGCACAAGCAGAAAGTAGGCTTAAAGCAGTGGCAGAAAGCAAAATTTTAGTAAAATGTTGTGACAACATCATCATATTAAAACACCTCAAAATCAAATTTTTTCTTTTAAGTTATACTACAAAAATTAAAATTATATTACAATAATTTTGTTTGCATTGTTAATTTATGCTTGATTATTAAAAAAAAACGGCTACTATTCAGGCAATTATTAGGTTTCGTATCGGACATTCGGCACTAATAAAGTGAGCGGGTGTGGCGGAATTGGTAGACGCGCCAGACTTAGGATCTGGTGCCGCAAGGCGTGGGGGTTCAAGTCCCTTCACCCGCACCAGTATTTATTGCAATGTCAGGTATGAAAATTGTTTAACTTTAACGGAAGAGAGTATAGATGAAAGTTACCGAATTAAAATTAAAAGCTAACGGCTTAAATAAATCGTATAAAGTAGTTGCAGATAACAACGATGTTGCCAAAGAATATGACTTGCGTTTGGCAAATGTGGCAAAGAGGGCAAAAATCCAAGGTTTTCGTGCCGGCAAGGCTCCTTTGGCAATGATTAAGAAAAAATATCATAACGAAGTTATGGGCGAAGTTATGGATGAGATGATTCGCAAAGGAACCAACGAGGCAATCGCCAATAACAAGTTGCGTCCGGTTAATCAGCCGGCAGTTAAAGTTTTGAGCTTTGACGAGGGGAAAGACTTGGAATTTGAAGTAAATGTTGAAGTTTTGCCTGAAATCAAATTAGGTGACTTTTCTAAAATTTCTTTGGAAAAGTTGACTGCCGATGTTCCGGCCGAGGAAGTTGACAAGGCGGTATCATATTTAGCCAAAAGTCGTAAACAAACCGTAAAAGTTGACGGCAAAAAGGCTGAAAAAGGTGATACGGTAATGATTGATTTCACCGGTTCGATTGACGGAGTTGAATTTAAGGGCGGTAAAGGAACGGATTATCCGCTTGAATTGGGCTCTAATTCATTTATTCCCGGTTTTGAAGATCAGTTGATCGGTTCATCAGAGGGAAGCAAAGTTGATGTTAAAGTTAAATTCCCCGACAATTATCATGCCAAAGATTTGGCCGGTAAAGATGCGGTTTTTGCTGTTAACGTCAGAGAAGTTCGCGAGCCTAAAGAAACCGAGATTAATGATGAACTGGCAAAAGCTTTGGGTGCAGAGAGTTTGGATAAACTCAAAGAGACTTTATCCTCACGGATTAAGGCTGATTATGACAATGCTTCGAGAATGAAGTTGAAACGTCAGCTGTTGGATGTGTTGGATAAGGAATACAGTTTTGATGTTCCGGGTTCGTTGGTTGATGCCGAGTATAATTCAATTGTTCAACAATATGAACAAGCCAAGAAAATGGGACGTTTGGATGAGGAAGAAAAGTCCAAGAAAGAGGCTGATTTGTTGAAAGAATACAAAGATATTGCCGTACGCAGAGTGAAATTAGGCTTATTGCTTTCCGAGGTCGGTCAGAATGCCAAAGTTACCATTAAGCCGGAAGATATCAATGCGGCAATTATGAACGAAGCTCGTCGTTATCCCGGACAAGAGCAGATGGTGTTGGATTATTATCTCAAGAACAAAAATGCGGTTGAAGCTTTGAAAGCACCGATTTTTGAAGAAAAGATTATCGATCATATCTTGTCTTTAGCCAAACTGAACGAGAAAAAAGTTTCGGTTGAGGAACTTTATAAAATGGAAGATGAGCCTAAAGAAAAAAAGGCTAAAAAGACAGCTTAGTCGGTTATAAAACAAAAAAGAGAGAAAGTTTTGAAAGCTTTCTCTCTTTTTTTAGTTATAAAAAAAAGCACCGGCAAATGAGTCGGTGCTTTTTGATAAGAAAGGATAGGACTAGAAGCCTTCTGTATCTAAGCGTTTACGCAATTGCTTGCGAGCACGGCGAACAGCTTCGGCCTGACGGCGAGCCTTTTTCTCAGAATTTTTTTCATGACAACGGCGTAATTTCATTTCACGGAAGCTACCCTCACGTTGCATTTTTTTCTTCAAAACCTTGAGTGCCTGACCAACATCATTGCCGATAACAGTAACCTGAACCACTTAAATCACCTCATTTCATCAATAAACTAAAATTCATTTTTTGCTTTTCTAGCATGCAAAAATTTAAAATGCAAGAGTTTTTTTGCTGATTGATAAATTATTGACGGTATAAAAAAACGTTTCAAGGCTTGTGGCCTTGAAACGTTCAGGATTTACGCCGGTCGAGTGCGTGGTCAACAGCTGCGTTAAGGCACTCTGCAGCCAGCATCTCTCCGGTCATTTTCTTCCAGTCGTGTTTACCAAGGAAGTAATCGAAATAATCGGGTTCGATTGTTTCACCGTAAAATACCTTGGCTACTTCTATAGCAACTTTTATTACATCCGGAGGGGTTAAGCCCATGTCCGGCAGAGTAACATAG
>CAMOLN010000189.1 GCA_946618745.1 uncultured Alphaproteobacteria bacterium
ATCGAAAAAATTTGGTGTGCTAAAGAAAATGTTGCCGAAATTACAAAGGTTTCGAAGATTTCACCGAAAGTTGTCGAGCGTAAAGATATTGATAAACTGTTGGGTAATGATGTTGTTCATCAGGGTTTTGCTTTATTTTGTTCGCGATTGGAAGATATTACCTTAGATGAATTGTTGAAAATAGCGGATGAATATAAAGATTGTCATGTTTTGATTTTGGATCAGGTTACCGATCCGCAAAATGTCGGGGCGATTATTCGTTCGGCGGTTGCTTTCGATACTTTGGCATTGATAGTGCAAGATAAAAATTCGCCTTTGGAATCGGGGGCAATGGATAAGGCTGCAGCTGGTATGATAGAATGTTTGCCGATAGTCAGGGTTACCAATTTATCGCGTGCTTTGGAACAGTTAAAACAGTCCGGTTTTTGGGTTGTCGGTATGGATGGTTATGCCAAAACTACAATTGCGGAGATGAAAAAAGGCGGTAAAATTGCAATTGTGATGGGGTCGGAAGGTAAAGGAATGCGCCGATTGGTGGAAGAAGGTTGTGATATGACGGTGAAGTTGCCTATATCGGAAAAAACCGAAAGTTTGAATGTGGCGACGGCCGCAGCCATTGCGTTGTATGAAATAAATAAAAAATAAACGGAGGCAGTAAATTGGCAGCATCAATAAAAACAAATCATTTGAGAAAAGTATATGGCAGTTGTATTGCAGTCGATGATTTGACAACGGATTTTTATGCCGGGCAAGTGGTGGCTTTATTAGGGGAAAACGGAGCCGGAAAATCAACATTATTGAACATGATGGTTGGTTTTTTGAAACCGACTTCGGGAGAAGTGCTGATAAATGGCGATAATATTGCAGTCAATCCGGAAAAAGTAAAAAAGGAAATAGGTTTTTTGCCGGAAGGTTCTCCTTTGTATGAAGATATGAAGGTGAGTGATTTTTTGAGCTATATGGCCGAATTAAAAGGTGTGGAAAAAAATCAGGTGCTTCAAGCGATAAAATTGGCTAATTTGGCAGATGTTGTCGAATGTCAGATAGAAACTTTGTCAAAGGGATTTCGACGCAGGGTGGGATTTGCAGTAAGTCTGCTGGGAAATTCACCTATTATGATTTTGGATGAACCGACCGATGGACTTGATCCTAATCAAAAGGCCCATTTGTTAGGCTTGATAAGTGATATGGGAAAAGAAAAAACTATAATAATTTCCACTCATTTATTGGATGAGGCTCAAGCGATTGCCGGTCGCATTATGGTTATGCATAAAGGAATTATTAAAATTGATGGAGATGTAGAATCAATTTTGCGTAGAACTCGCACCATATCTTTGGAAAGTGCTTTTATTAAATTAACGAGGTAGAGTTGATGGAAAAATTATTGGCTGTTATTAAAGGGGAATTAAAGCGTTATTTTGCTTCACCGTTAGCGGTGGTTTATTTAGTGTGTTTTTTAATATTTAACGCGTCATTTGCTTTGTATTTCGGAGGAATCTTCACTTCAGGAAATGCAACGTTACGACCGATGTTTGACTTTATGCCGTGGATTTATCTGTTGTTTGTGTCCGGTATAGCGATGCGTTTATGGTCTGAGGAATTTAAAGGAAAGACCATATTGCAAATTATGACAATGCCGGTATCGGTAACAATTTATGTTTGGGGAAAATTTTTAGCGGCATGGTTATTTTGTATTTTCGGGTTATTGTTGACTTTTCCGTTTGTTATAACGATTAACATATTGGGAGATCCGGATAACGGAATTATTTTTAACAGCTATTTGGGCGCAGTTATTTTGGCCGGAGCAATGTTGGCAATTGCGCAAACAGCTTCAGCGATGACTAAAAGTCAGGTAATATCTTTGGTTATTGCAGTGATATTCAATTTATTGTTTTTTTTGTGCGGATTGGAGTATGTATTAGGTTTTTTAAGAGGGTTTACTTCAGATTATTTTGTTGAAACATTTGCTTCTTTCAGCTTTTTAACGCATGTAGCTGATTTTAATTCCGGAGTATTAAAGCTGAATGATATAATATTTTTCGGTTTCTTGATAGTTATGTTTAACAATTTCACTACAATGATAGTTGCACGGCGGACTGCAGGAGTAACGACTTGGCTGAAATTAAGTTCCAATGTGGAGTGTTGGGTTGCCGGAATGTTAATAGGATTGGCTTTTATAGGAATTAATTTATTTATAAATAACATTTTTGACGGACGTCAAATAGATTGGACCGCAGAGAAACTTTTTACTCCATCGCCGTCCGCCGAGAATGTGTTAAAAAAATTGTCCTCTAATGTTACAGCAAAAGTTTATTATACCAAATTATTGGGGGAGCGTGATGAAGTTATAAGGCTGAATTTTGAAAATTTAAGACGATTATTGAAAAAATATAAAAAGTTATCCGGTGGTAACTTTAATTACAGAATTTATGATACCGAACCTTTGAGCGAAGAGGAAGATCAAGCAATAACCGCAGGATTGCAAGGGTTGCCGATAAGTGATTTGAATGCCGCGGCTTATTTCGGTATGGTGTTGAGCAATGATAAGGGAAATTCGCGTTCTATACCATTTTTTATTAAACAACGTAACAATTTATTGGAACAGGATATCATAGAGAATGTTTATTTGTTAGAGCATAAACCGCTTAAATTGGGAATTTTAACCGATTTACCGATGATGGGGGGATCAAACGGTAATGGTGTTATCAAAGC
>CAMOLN010000190.1 GCA_946618745.1 uncultured Alphaproteobacteria bacterium
ACGTGTACTATTATTTTGCACATCCGGTTTAGCCCAAACCAAGCTGTGGCTTTTTTTATCAACACCTACACCACAATACCCTTGAGCAACATAATGTTGCATTTTATTAAATAAAGCGGGAATATACTGATGTATATTTGAGCCAACAAACATTGTAAATTGCTTATATCCTGTTTTTACATTTGGCTCAACTCCACTATGCAAATTTTTCTTTAGATATAAAACCTTTGCATTATCATAAGGATCATGATCAACCTTACAAATTACCATGCCATTACCCATAGCACTCATCCAGCTGGCCGGATTATCCATAGCTATTTGAATAATTGAAGTCTTTTTGCCTAACTTTTTAGATTCTTGCTCAATATAATCAAGCATATGCTTCATAAGTCCACATCCGCGATAATCTTTATCCACCAATACAGCCTTATAAACAACCAATTCCGCATTCGGCACATCTTCGGCAAATTCAGGTATATCACGTTCTTGTCCGTTTTGCGGATAAGCAAAAATACTTTGTGCTATCAATTTATCCCCATCAAAAACTCCCAGCATATAAGTATTCTCATGATCCAATGCTTTGATAAAATCTTGAGCACTGCGGGTTAACACAAAATGCTTTTCATCTTCCAGCAAACCATCAATAACTTTTTTTTGTAATTCCATAACTGCAGACAAATGTTCAATATTCAACTGTTTAATTTCTAATTTCTTCGCCATTATTTTTCTTTCATTAATCAATTATTTTAAGGTTAAAAAAAGATTTGAAATCTTCTCAACTTCAAATCTCGCAACGATCATGTTTATCAATCAATAAACTATCATCGTCGCGACCTCAATCGGCGAGCACGAACATTTTCCAATCTGCGATTCTTAATACTCATTACCTTAAAAACCTTTCATCAATTTATTCCATAATGCCATAAAAATTTTTTTTGTCAATATGTTATTATTATTTTTTATAAACATCTTGACATTAGGAAATTTTACACTATATTTCGGCACATAATTAGATTATTGATATTATATAATTAGAAATAAATTCACTGTTACGTCTGTATTCACGAAACCCGTATCTGTTTGGTCGATCGCGTTTCTAAAGTCTCCACCGGTTTAAACAAATCCGTTGGCTTTTTATTAAAGCCATAAAAGTTTCTATCATTTATTTGGTGGCTTTTTACAGTCGTTTTATTGCAAATAAAGCAAACAGTGACAAGGCCTGAAAATCGGGCTAAATAAGATTTTCACTGGAAGCGTGAGCAATCTTTCCTCTTAGGTCATCGTCCGACCTAAGGGGTTTTTTCTTTTTGTAGGTAGTTTTTTATTGCTATTTGGCTTTAATGTTATATATTATGCCATCAAGGAGCATAATATGAGCAGTGATTTTATTGATATCAAAGGCGCACGTTCGCACAACTTAAAAAACATCAGTTTGCAAATTCCCAAAAACAAGCTGACAGTTATCACCGGTCTTTCCGGATCGGGCAAATCATCTTTGGCTTTTGACACTATCTATGCCGAAGGTCAACGTCGCTATGTCGAAAGCTTATCGGCTTATGCCCGTCAATTTTTGGATTTAATGCAAAAGCCCGATGTCGATTCTATAGAAGGTCTGTCTCCGGCTATCTCGATTGAACAAAAATCCACCTCACATAACCCTCGCTCTATTGTCGGCACCATCACCGAAATTTATGACTATATGCGCCTTTTATGGGCTCGTGTCGGCACCCCTTACTCTCCTGCTACCGGTCTGCCAATTGAAAGCCAAACCATCTCTCAAATGGTTGACCGCACTCTTGAACTTCCGCAAGGCACCAAATTATTACTGTTAGCTCCGGTTATCCGAGGACGTAAAGGCGAATACAAAAAAGAACTGGAAGAATATCGGCACATGGGATTTCAACGAGTTAAAATCGACGGACAAATGTATGATTTAGAAGAAACCCCTGCTCTTAACAAAAATCAAAAACACGATATCGAAATTGTGGTTGACCGTATTATTGTCAAAGACGGCCTTATCGAACGTTTGGCTCAATCTTTTGAAACTGCAATCAAACTCAGTGATGGCTTAGCTTATATCGAAAACACCGGTGATGGCAAGCGTATTACTTTTTCTTCCAAATTTGCCTGTCCGGTTTCAGGTTTTACTATTGAGGAAATCGAACCGCGGATGTTCTCTTTCAACAATCCTTACGGAGCTTGTCCGCATTGTGATGGCATCGGCGCCAAACTTTATATGGATCCTGAGTTAATTATTCCTAATCCCAATCTTTCCATCTCGCAAGGCGCTGTTGCTCCTTGGCATGGTTTTCACTCCTCTTTTTATGAAATGGCTTTAGTTTCTTTGGCTGATTGGCTTGGCATATCAACCAAAACTCCATGGAAAGATTTGCCCGAAAAAGCTCGTAATGTTATTCTTTACGGCTCAGGTGATAAGATTGTGCCGTTATACTTTAAGAAATTTGTTACCGAAAAGCCGTTTGAAGGTGTTATTCCCAACATGGAACGCCGCTTTTTGGAAACTGATTCACCGGCCACCCGAGAAGAATTATCTCACTATCAATCCGCCGCTCCTTGCGAATTTTGCCACGGCAAACGCCTTAAACCCGAAGCCTTGGCGGTTAAAATCGGCGGATTGGACATTTGGGATGTTTGCGAAAAATCA
>CAMOLN010000191.1 GCA_946618745.1 uncultured Alphaproteobacteria bacterium
AGATTATGATATTAAAGCTATTGTGTATGCACTATGAGGATGAATAAAAATATCTTCAGTCTTTCCTTTCTCGACAATTTTACCGCTTTTCATAACAATAACATTATCGGCTATCTGTCTGATAATACCTAAATCATGACTGATAAAAATGATAGCCATACCCAACTTTGTATTTAATTCCTGTAATAATTTAATTATTTGTGCTGAAACTGTAACATCCAAAGCTGTTGTAGGTTCATCAGCTATTAAAATATCAGGCTTGTTGGCTATTGCCATTGCAATCATAACTCTTTGTCTTTGCCCTCCTGACAATTCGTGAGGATAAGCCTTATAACGTTGTGCCGCATTTTTAATTCCGGTAAGATTAAACAAACGCACCACCTCTTTTTGCGCTTGTTTTTTAGTCATTTTTTGATGCAACATCAAACTTTCTGCCACTTGATAGCCAACTCTGTGTAAAGGATTCAAACTCGACATCGGTTCTTGGAATATAAAACCTATTTTTTTACCTCTGATAGCTTGCATATCTGTCCGATCTAACAATTCTTCATTATCAAATTTTATCGAACTGTAATTAGCATGATATGCTTTAGGATAAGGTAACAACCCTAATATTGACAATGCAGTCAGTGATTTTCCGGAGCCTGATTCACCTACAATTCCTAAAATCTCACCTTTTTTTAACTCAAAACTGATATTTTTAACTACATTATAATGCGTTCCGTCCGGTTGATTAAACCCTAAAGTAAGATTTTTTACTTCCAATAAAGCCATCAGCGATTCCTCCGAGTGTCAAACGCATCTCTTATTCCCTCGCCTATAAAAATAAGCATACTCAAACAACCTGATAATACAATAAAAATGGAAATTCCTATCCATGGCGATTGCAAATTATCTTTTCCTTGTCTAACCAAATCACCTAAGGACGGATATTCATGACTTAAACCTAGCCCCAGAAAATCCAAAGCAGTTAAAGCCACAATAGATTCAGACATTATAAAAGGAATAAACGTGATTGTTGCGACCAAAGCATTAGGCAAAATATGTCGCCAAATTATACGACCATCGCTTACTCCTAATACTTTGGCCGCTTTTACAAATTCAAAATTACGCACCCGCAAAAACTCCGCACGCACAACTCCTACTAACGATGTCCAACTGAAAAACAGCATAATTATCAGTAAAGTCCAAAATCCCGGCACAAATATACTGGCAATAATAATCAATATAAATAATTGAGGCAGAGATTCCCATATTTCCAAAAATCTCTGCATAATAATATCAACTTTTCCTCCCATATACCCCTGAACGGCTCCGACTAATATCCCGATTATCGAAGAGAATAAAGTCAATAAAAAAGCAAAAGCCAATGACAATCTTAATCCGTATAAAATTCGCACCAAAACATCTCTGCCCTCATCATCAGTTCCCAACCAATGATTTCTATCCGGAGCCGAAGGGGTCGGAACAGGCAAATCATAATCCACCGTGTTAAAAGAATAAGGTATTATCGGGAAAACCATCCAACCATGTTGCTCAATATTTCTCACCACTAACGGATCTTTATAATCAGCTACTGTAGGAAAATCTCCTCCGAAATCAGTTTCTAAATAATCCTTAAATATAGGAAATCTAAGTTCATTATCATATTTAACAACCAAGGGACGATTATTGGCAATTAATTCAGCCACCAGGCTCAAAAAGAAAATTATACCTAAAATCAACAACGACCAATAAGCTCGCCGATTTTTCCTAAAAGCTTTCCATCCTCGAACAGATAAAAATGTCACTTTATTTACAACCTTATTCAACTATCTCGATAGATATAGTATTGCCGGACATAATCTTAGCTTGTCGTAACATTTCATGATATTGCTCTTTTAATTCTTCCGGCGACAATTTTTTGCCCTTGGTATCAGGGGCAACTAATATACTCTTGATTGCTTCATTTTGACTGGCCGTCTTTTTCTTAATTTCCTCATTCTTGGCAGCCAGCTTTTGTTTGTTTTCTTCTACAGCTTTAACTGCTTCTGTTTGAGCTTGTTCAATATTTTGTTGAGCTTTAGCTTTAGCATCTTCTATAGTCTGTTTCAGATCATATCCCATTTTAGGATTATCCGGTTTAGTATCAACAATAACTTCTTGAATAGGCTGTTCTATAATTGTCGGAACTTCAATTTCAACAGTCTCATCTTTCTTGATTTCTACAACCGGCACATCGTCAACATTTATCTCTTCTATTATTTCACTACTCTCATTTTCAGCATCACTGTTTCCGGCCTTATCCTCAATATTAACTCCATTATCAAATAATGTACTTGGAATAACTTCCGCAGCTTCCTCCGATACCTGAGTATCTTCAATTTTTTCATATTGATTATCATAAGAAGCATCTTCTTCAACTTCTATGGGAACAACATTATCAATATTGTCATTTGAAGTATCATCCGGTTCTTTTTCAATCTCATCTTCATTTGTTTCACTTTGTGTCTGTTCTGTATTCGGATTGTTTTTTGTTTTAACCGATTTGGTTGAATCATAATTATTTATATCAGCCCATTTAGCAAACCAGTCACTAAAAGATTTATTAGCAGAAAGTATAGTA
>CAMOLN010000192.1 GCA_946618745.1 uncultured Alphaproteobacteria bacterium
CCCATATTACCACCGTGAAAGGGTGATGTCCTAACCATTAGACGATGGGACCATCGTGAACTAACTTTACGCTATATACAGGTAAAATTTTTACAGGTCAAGAGTTTTTTTTATGTAAAATTTGATTTTATTTAAAAAATTAAATTATTTAATGGTTTAACAAATCAATTATCTCACTTAAGTGAACTAATTCCAATCCTTTATCGGTAAGAGTGGAGAGCCATTCTTTTAATGCTTCAAAAGTTTGGCTTTTGGGGTGTCCGATGGCAATCGCATAGCCGTTTTTGCGAGCGATTTGTTCGGTAAGTTGTAATTGTCCCAAGATATATTCTTTATCGTTGTTGTTATCCAAAAAAACATTGCGAGTGGCATGCTTTATGCCGATTTCTTCGGCAATTTGGTCGGCAACCGATTGGGCAGAGGTTTTAGAATCCAAAAAGTAAAGATTTCGCTCTTGTAAAACTTTCATAACAGCAATCATTCGCTCATGATCTTGAGTTAATTTACTGCCCATGTGGTTATTGATACCTTTGATAAATTTTACTTTTTCCAGCATTATTTTCAAATTATCTTGAATTTCTTGCGGTGACATATCGGTGGTTAGTGCATCAGGGCCACAATTGGCTTTGCCAAGCGCTTCCATCGGAGCATGGAGCATAATCTCATGTCCGGAAGCGATTGATTGTTCTATTTTATTATCAAGATTGGGGGCATAACTTAAAAAAGAAGCGGTTAAAGGATAATTGAGCGAACTTATGTCTTTAGTTCTTTGAGAATTTATACCCATATCATCAATTATTATTGCAATTAATGGCGAATGATGGGATGTGTGTTCAGAAATAGCCTGAGCATCACTTTCCGGATGGTTTAAGATGATGTCTTCATCAATAATGTCATCGGGAAGCGTTTCTTCATAAAGCTCTTCATATATTTGGGAAATTTCGTTTTCTGAGGGCAAAACTATTGATGTTCCGGCTTCGGCAGCTAAAGTTATTTGGTCAGAAATTTCTTCTTCAGGAATTTCTTCTTTGACTTCATCCAATATAATGTTGCCACTGGAGATAATATTATCCAGCGAATTATTTTCCAAAAAAGAACCTTGATGAATGTCAGTCGGACGAGGAGGTGATATATAATCAACCGAAGTTTCAGGGGGATTATCTTCTTCACCGAAATACATTCCTAAAAAAAACAAAATCACCAAGGCTGCTAATAAATGCGCACATTTAATTAACATTAATTTGATTTGTGAGGCGGTCAGTTTGGGCAAGGCATTAGTCTTTTTTACGTAAGGTCGGAAAAGCTATAACATCACGGATGGTTTCAGCACCGGTCAATAAAATGGCTAATCGGTCCAAACCCATTCCCATACCACCGGTAGGAGGAAATCCGTTTTCCAAAGCATTGATAAAGTCTTCATCAAGCATTTGCGCCTCATCATCGCCTTTTTCACGATCTTTGCTTTGAGCTTCAAAACGTTCGCGTTGTTCCAAAGGATTAGATAACTCTGAATAAGCACAACCGACTTCCATGCCTCCGACATAAGCATCAAAATGTTCGACTAAACGAGGATTAGAGCGGTGAGTTTTGGCAAGAGGTGAAATATCGCGAGGCATATCCATTACCAGAATCGGTTGAATTAAATTGGGCTCAACTTTGGCATCAAATACCTCAGAGATAACTTTTCCCCAGGAAATGCAAGCAGATGCATCGACTCCAACTGATTTAGCCATGGCAATTGCTTCAGATAAGTCAGCGGCTTGCATAAAATCGGCACCGGTTGCTTCTTTTACCAAATCAATCATTGATTTGCGAGCAAAAGGTTTACTTAAATCAATTTCATTACCGTTAACCGTAATAACGGTTGTTCCTAAAACTTTTTGAGCAACATAACGCAATAAGTTAGGAATTAGTTCAGCCATATCATTATAATCGGCATAAGCTTGATAGGCCTCCAGTGCGGTAAATTCGGGATTATGTGTCTTATCAATACCTTCGTTACGGAAATTGCGACCGATTTCAAATACTCTATCGAATCCGCCGACAATCAGTTTTTTTAAATATAATTCAGGGGCAATACGCAGATATAAATCCATATCTAAAGTATTGTGATGGGTGATAAAAGGTTTGGCCGAAGCTCCGCCCATAATCGGGTGCAGCATCGGAGTTTCAACTTCCAAAAAGTTATTTTCTTCAAAATAACGACGCACTGCAGAAATAATTTCGCAACGCTTACGATAGATGTTTTTACTTTCATCATTCATAATAAAATCAACATAACGTTGACGATAACGGGCATCCATATCGGTAAGACCGTGAAACTTTTCAGGCAAAGCCTGGAGTGATTTGGAAATAATGTCAAAGTGCTCGGCGGCAATTGATAACTCACCGCGCGGAGTGCGGCGGACATAGCCGGAAATACCGACAATATCACCGACATCCAAATCTTTAAGACGAGCCAATTCATCTTCAGGCAGATGATTTTTGTGGCAGAAAGCTTGAATTTTGCCACTCATATCTTTGACGTCAATAAACATTCCGTTATTGCGCACGGCCATAGCACGCCCGGCAATGGTTACTCTATCTTGAGTA
>CAMOLN010000193.1 GCA_946618745.1 uncultured Alphaproteobacteria bacterium
ATAAGCCAAGGTTTTGCCCAAGTGACAATGATTGATATTGATACAAGCGTAGCTGTTAAAAATGCAGCATTACTACCGCAAGAAAAAAATAAAATCAGTTTGCTTAAAGGTGATGCTTGTAAGATAGCTAATCATGATGATAAATTTGATGTTATGTTTATGGATGCGCCCTATAATAAAGGATTAACCGAAAAAGCTTTGGTTAATATGACAAATTGGTTGAACAACGGGGCATTGTGTTTGATTGAAGTAGAAAAAAGCGAAGAATGTAACTTGCCGGAAGCTTATAAATTGATTGATGAACGCCGCTATGGATTGGCTAAAGTAATTATTGCTAGTTTTCTTTATTAAAATCTTTAACTACCAGGTTTTCAATACTGATACGACCATCTGTGTAGCTTATCGGAGTGCTGATGGTTAACTCTTCATCTTCGGGATTGAGGCGAAAAGCTTTGTTGCTTAAGATAATGTTAGCAACATAAACATTGGAATTGGTTATCCAAGATATTTCTTGCAAACTTTTGATAAGTTTTAATAAACCTTTGGAAGAAGTATTAAATGTAATGGCTGATTGCAAATTTTCGTTGATATTAATTTGCCCTCTTCCAACTAAAGTTAATGGTTTCCATTGAACGATTAATTTCGGAACATCAATAAAACCACCATCTTTAACCCAAGTTTCAACCGAAGTTAAAAAATCATCATGATAGTTAAATTTACCGATTATATCTGATTGAGCTATTATGCGATCAATATGTGAAGATAAAGGATAATTTACCATCCCGTTAATTTTAACATCACGAATTGTTAATTGGGATTTATAAGTAGGAATCCCTTTGCCTAAAACATCAGAAGATTTTAATGAAGAGATAACAAATGAAGCGTTTTTTATCATGGCAAGATTTTTAATATTAACGTCTCCGAAACGCAAGGCTATTCCTTGATTATCGCCGCCTCTTATTTCAAGAGCTGCTTTATTGGTAACAAAATCGTAAAGAGAATTGGTTAAGACAATTTGTCCATGAGAAGAAAACTTAAACTGTAATTTGGGTGAACCAAAAATATCGGAATAACCTTTGATATTATTAAATTGCAGACTCCAAAAATCATCCTCGGTCAAAGAATAAAGTTGCGGATTTTCAAATTGAACCAAGGGGAAAAAGGCAACCGGATTGAATTTGATTTTATTATAAGCTAAATCTATTCCCAATTCATTAAGCGAAGAAATAACTATCGGAAGTTGGGCGCGGATTTTTTTGACAGCAATACCTCGATGAGCCGTTACAAAAAGGCAGGTAAATACCAAAACAAAAGAAAATACAAAAGTGATAATTCCGCTCTTCCATCTATTACAAAAACTACAAAAACGCCGCCACAAGTGACCTGTATAAAGCAAAAATTTCTGAATTGATCCGAGCACGGGTAATTATCCTTGGTAATCTGATGAAAGCATTTTTTTCAATTGCGGGTTTTCTTTGATTGTTTCCATATTAAGCTCATGGCATTTTTGTTCAAGAACATTTTGCAATTTTTCCATAAACTCCTGTTTGTTTAAACCGGGGACTATCGGAGGTAAAAATTCAAAAATAATCTTGCCCGGATAACGCATAAAAGAATTGCGCCGCCAAAAGAAACCGGTGTTAGCCGCCAGCGGTATAACCGGCAAATCAAGGTGTTGATAAAGCAAAGCAACTCCCGGTTTGTAGTCAGGTTTTTGTTCAGGAGCTTTGCGTGTACCTTCCGGAAAAATAATAATCGGACGTTCTGAAGCACTAATTTCTTTAGCACGCCGCAGCATACTCTTCATGGCGGCAGATCCGGCAGAACGATTAATCGGAATCATACCGTAAAAAGCTTGGGCCCAACCGAAAAACGGAATATAAATTAATTCTTTCTTTAATACGAAAGAAGCTTTTTTCAGATAGTTGGTAAGAACAAAAGTTTCAACAGCTGATTCATGTTTACCGGCATAAATTCCTTGATTTTGATTAATATATTGTTTACCGCGAATCTCAATTTTGATTCCGGCTATATAGCGTAAACTCCATACAAATAAAGGAATAAAAAAATAATTCCATGTTTTTATGGTGGTTTTAGGCGAAAAAGCACCGATAACAGAATTTATTACACAACCTATTCCAATGATGGAATAACCGACAATATTAAATATAAGTGAGCGTATTATCAACATGTTGTTTGTTACCTCATAAATGTAATTGATATTGGATAAATTTAAATACGAATTTATTATATTCTTTAAAAATAAGCGAGAAAGTTTGCCAACTCGTCCACCATTTTTTTTCAATTCGTTCGGAATAGACGGGATGAGGAATAATATCTAATTCAGGCATAAGATGTTTAAATTCAAGCACCGCCCGAGCAATATGATAATTTGAAGTAACCAATCTGACTGAGACAATATGTTTTTTGTTAATCCAGATTTGGGTTTCTTCTGCATTGGTTTCGGTATTAGTAGCCATATGTCCTATATCAATTCGGTGTAGCAAAGATGTTTTTATTTTTTGTGTTCTTTGAATATTTCTTAAGCTGGTATGTTTATCAACTCCGGAAATAAACAAAAAATCTGCTT
>CAMOLN010000194.1 GCA_946618745.1 uncultured Alphaproteobacteria bacterium
CATTTTTAACATCACCACGATAATACTGGCGAATTTTTTTTATGGTTTCGTGGTAATCATGATAATGCTGCTCGGCCTTACTAATTTTAGCAAACCAGTTTTTTATATCATTTTCCGTATTATAATTTATGTTATTATTCATCAGTAAATACTCCTAAAATTGAATTTTCTCTTAAAACAACCATATCTTTGTCCGGAGATGGTAATTCGTCAAAAATATGGAATAAAATTTTATCACCTTCTTTTACGGAAGTGACACGTTCACCTACACTTTCAACTTTTCCGATAGTGCGAGAAGTAAAAGGTGTATTTATAATTAAATGGTCAGACTTCGGTTCATCTTCGAGACGAACCATAACCCGATCCGCGATAGCTTTAATCATTATTTTTTCCTTTGGTTATTGAGTTAAAAAAAACGCTTTCTCAATTGAAAAAGCGTTGTATTACCATTTTCCGGTATCGGTGTTATCGGAAAATAATTTTTCAATACTGCAAACAGCCGGTGGAGGTGATTGTTCACAGACAGGTTCGGCAAAAGTTAATACAAATGCATCAGCCAAATCCGGAGAACAACCTAAACGTTTTTTTATTTCGTCTTTATTTTCTAAAAGTAAACGCCCTTTATTGTCATAAGATTTATTGACTGAACATAATTCTTTTAATAAATCTTCATCTTGCGGTAATTGAACTTCTAAATCCGAAGCCAACCATTCGCGTGCGTTATCCCACATTTCAGCGCGGCGATTGTAATAACGATCGTCAGCAATCGCTCGAGAGCCGAAATTTACTGCCCGAACAGTTCTTCGCAAACCGCGAGAAACTAGGATATCATAAACACCGGCGCCAATTCCTCCCGAATCTAAAAAAACTCTGGTCGGCTTATAATCTCTTATCAAACTTTGACAATAATCGGCTATACTTACCGTATCATAATGAGTCAAAGTGATAAATTTATGACAAACTCGTCCTTGTCGCAAACAAAATACCGTGCGATCATCGCCGAAACGTGCTATATCCAAACCTATTATCAGAGGCGAAACCGATAAAATATTTTTAGGCTCAAAGGCGCGTCTGACCATAGCGGGACAAATCAACTGAGCACTGCTTGATTTACGTGGTTGCCCCAACCAAATGTGCAAATAATCATCGGGGCGTTCTCGCTGACATTTTTCGGCTTGAAGTTTTAACTCTTCAGGACAAAAAGGATTATCATAATAATTAACTTTGGCTACAAAAGTTCGTTCATCCGGATGAGCTGCCAACATTACCCAAAGCGGATCATTTTCATTTTCCCGGTTCATGGAAATCCATATTTCAGAGCCATCTTTGCGAATAGTCGGGGCAAGAATGTCCCAGGATTTTTGCGAAATACTTTGTCCTTCTTCTATCCAAGCTATATCAACACCTTCCAATGATTTGATTTTTTGGATATCTGTATCGCGAAGCCCTTTGAAGATAAATTCACTTCCGGTGATACGATTGATAATTTTATTTTCTTGAATATCATAATCAATAAGATGATAAAAAGATATCCGCTCACACAACAAACGATAAACAGAATCTTTAATACTGTCTTGGACTTCGCGAAGACAAGCAATTAATAATTTACTCATACGACCTTTGATTAACAAACTATCTGCAAAAGCATAAGATTTTCCTCCTCCCCTGCCGCCATAATATAGTTTTATACGACAACATGAAGTCAGAAGCGGCGCAAATACCTCAGGAATACGCGCGGTTATCACATTATTTTTCATAGATAAGTTTCCTTATTTGGTAACAAATTCAACCAAAATTTTTTTTAATTCATCATTCAACAGATTTTCGGAATTTTCTTGCCATTGTTTAGGAAAATTGTTTTTGAGAATAAAATCTGCCTTATGCAAACGAACACACTGGTCAACCAAATAAGCCTCACATTTTTTCTTAGCTCTCCGAATAAGTTCGGTAAACTCAGGATTAGTTTGGTAATTTTCAAGTTGTTCTAAAGAAATTCCTAAATAATCACAAAGGCCGGTCAGATGCAACGGGGCCTGTTCGGACACTTCAACAATTTCTCCTTTTTTGGCACTGAACATTTCAACCTTGTTATTAGCACGTTCGGAAAAATATTGTTCTATTTTATGCTCCATTTCCGAAACATTAGAGTATTTAACCGGATAAGCCATGCCCATCGGTAGATTTCCTTTACTGAATTTTGGTGAACAGATACAAAAAAAGGCGAGGAAGTTTGGCCTTGACCCACTTTCTCACCATACTGATATTTATGACACCCTCCGTCGCTAAAGTCAATAGCAGGAAAATAAAAAAAAATATTACCACAACATAAAAATTCGCCCAATAATAGGAATTTCAAGGGCTACGCTAAAAATTATATGTGTGGATAAATATCCGTTTCGAATCATATTTAATATATTCAATACTAAGAACAATAACGCGTAAAATCTAATAAAATCCATAGTTTTAGTCCTTTTTTAATTTAATTTAGTAAATTTTAATATAAAAATTTTAAAATGTAAAGTTAAAATTACTATTTTTATTATTTTTCAATTTTTAGTTGTGTTAAAATAA
>CAMOLN010000195.1 GCA_946618745.1 uncultured Alphaproteobacteria bacterium
CACGGCAAAACTATATCATTTACATTAAATTTTAGTTAAAACCACTTGAAAATTAAATAAAAATAAGCTAAACCACGACTCTTAAGAGAGGTAATATGAAAAATTCTTTTGATGTTATAGTTGTCGGAGGCGGCCATGCCGGATGTGAAGCAGCAGCTGCAGCAGCGCGAATAGGTGCTCAGACTTTGCTTGTTACGCATAAAATTTCTACAATTGGTGCAATGTCATGTAATCCGGCAATCGGTGGTTTAGGTAAAGGTCATTTAGTACGCGAAATAGATGCGCTTGATGGTCTTATGGGGCGCGTAATAGATAAAGCCGGTATCCAATTTCGCATGCTTAATGCTTCAAAAGGTCCGGCTGTTCGCGGACCGCGAGCTCAAGCCGATCGCGATTTATATAAAAAATATATGCAAGAAGAGTTGCAAAATCAATCCAATCTTACAATTTATGAAGCTGCCGCCGAAGGTTTACTTTTTGAAAAAAATAAAATAGCCGGAATTATCTTAGCCGACGGAACAAAAATAAATTCAAAATCAGTTATCTTGACTTCAGGAACTTTTCTTAACGGAGTAATGTTTATCGGACACGAAACATCTGTTGGCGGACGGGTTGGAGATGAATCGTGTAAAGGGCTAACACCGTATTTAAAACAAGCAGGTTTAGCCATGGGAAGACTCAAAACCGGCACTCCCGCTCGTCTCAATGGCAAAACTATTAACTTTTCTATTTTAGAAAAACAAGATGGTGATGAAAAACCGCAACCTTTTTCTTTTTTAACCAAAGAAATCACTACTCCGCAAATAAGTTGTTATATAACCCATACCAACGAGCAAACCCACAAGATAATTCGTGATAATTTTAGCAAATGTGCTCTTTTTTCCGGTCTTATCACCGGAGTAGGTCCTCGTTATTGTCCCAGCATTGAAGATAAATTGGTAAAATTTGCCGATCGTACTTCTCACCAAATATTTCTTGAACCTGAAGGATTAAATACAGATGTTGTTTATCCTAACGGTATATCAACTTCACTACCGGCTGATGTGCAAGATGCATTTATTCATACTATCAAAGGTCTAGAAAACGTTGAAATAATTCGTCCTGCCTATGCTATAGAATATGACTATGTTGACCCTCAAGAACTTAATCATTGTCTTGAATGTAAAAAAATACCAGGATTATTTTTAGCCGGACAAATCAATGGAACAACCGGCTACGAAGAAGCTGCCGCCCAAGGTTTAATAGCCGGTATAAATGCCGCTCTTAAAGTCGTGAACAGTGATTCTGAATTTTATATTGATCGTTCTCAGGCTTATATTGGAGTTATGATAGACGATTTAATTACCAAAGGAGTTGACGAGCCTTATCGGATGTTTACTTCCCGTTCGGAATATCGCTTATTTTTACGCGCAGATAATGCAGATATGCGACTTACCGAAAAAGGTTATCAAATTGGTTGCGTTTCCCCGAATCGATACAGTGTATTTAAAGCTAAAAAACATTCAGTTGATGATTTTCGAAATTTGAGTTGTCATCTTTTAACAACAATAGACGTTTTTCATAAACACAATATAAATCACGATCTATCTCGCCGATGCTGTTTTGATTTAATGTCATACAACGATGTTTCACGTGAAACTATTTTAAATATATGGCCACAGCTTAAAGACGTTGAACAAGAAGTTTACGAACAAATAGAAATAGAAGCCCGGTATTCCGGATATATTAAAAGACAACAGGCTGATATTGAGGTATTTAAAAAAGATGAAAATCTTAAACTTAAAGAAAACATAGATTATAGCAAAATTGGCGGTCTTTCCCGAGAAATGGTGGCAAAATTATCCAAAGTAAAGCCTGCAACAATAGGCGAAGCATCGCGTATATCGGGAGTTACTCCTGCCGCTATAACAGCTCTTCTTGGTTATCTTAAAACAAACAAAAATTAAAAAACCTTCATACTGATTCAAAAAATTAATTAAAGTGTTTATTGTAATGATTTTACTTAATAAAGTGAGTCAATGAGCAGTGTATAACATATTGAATTTAAAAGATTTATTGTTTTTAATAAAAGTTTGTTTATAACTTGACTTTTTTTCTGTAAAAACGAATCTCAAAATTGTAAAAAAAAATCATGAAAAATATTGATGAAATTTTACATGTTTCACGTGAAACATTTTGTGCATTAAAAAGCTATCAATCATTATTGGTTGAATGGCAAAATAAGTTTAATTTGGTTAGTTCATCAAGTTTAGCAGATGCATGGAATCGTCACTTTTTGGACTCTGTTCAGCTATATGAATATATTCCTGAAGCTTCGCAAAATTTGATAGATTTTGGCTCCGGTGCAGGGTTTCCTGGACTTGTACTTGCGGTGATGTCAAAAAATAGAACACCGTATTTAAATGTTACATTAGTTGAAAGTATAAAAAAGAAAACACTGTTTTTAAATGCAGTTAAAGAATCGTTGCAAATTAATGTGCGAATCGAAAATCAACGAATCGAAAATTTGGCTCAAAAAAAATATGATGTAATAACT
>CAMOLN010000196.1 GCA_946618745.1 uncultured Alphaproteobacteria bacterium
CGCCCCGGCAACAGGGCACAAGGACTGCGTCAGAGACGAGGGCAACCGCATCGTCTCCGTGCCGGGCTTTCTGCGCTAAGTTGATGAAGATTTTGAGGCGACCGAAAGGCCGCCTCGTTTTTTTAACCCAATTTTTGTTTGAGCAATTGATTAACCATTGCCGGATTGGCTTTGCCGGAAGAGGCTTTCATTACCTGACCGACAAACCAACCCATCAGATTAACCTTACCGGCTTTATAAGCGGTAACATTATCCGGATTGGACGATAAGATATCATCAACAATTTTTTCAATTGCCGAAGTATCGGTTACTTGTTTTAAGCCTTTTTCTTCAACAATTTTCTCCGGTGCGTCGCCGGTTTGCGCCATAAGAGCAAACACATCTTTGGCGGTTTTGCCGTTGATGACATTTTGGCTGACCAATTCCACTAAAGCACCCAAATTTTGCGCTGAAATCGGTGAATCGGCTAAACTCAATTTTTTCTCGTTCAACATAGCGAAGAAATCGCCCATCAGCCAGTTGGCTACTTTTTTGGCATCATGCCCTTGGGCAGCCGTTTCAAAAAAGGCGGCAGTTTCTTTATCTTCGCAAATAACTTCGGCATCATAAGGAGTTAAGCCTAACTTCTCGACAAAGCGTTTTTTCTTTTCATCGGGCAATTCGGGCATTTCTGATTTTACTTTGCTGATATATTCGTCACTCAAATCTAAAGGTAACAAATCCGGCTCGGGAAAGTAACGATAATCATCAGCAAATTCTTTTTTGCGCAAAAATTCCGTTACACCCCTAACAGCATCAAATTTACGGGTTTGCTGTTCCATAATCTCGCCATTATCATAAAGATCTAACTGACGTTTGGCTTCGTATTCAATCGCCTGCATGGCAAATTTGACCGAGTTGACGTTTTTCATTTCGGCGCGAGGGCGTAAATCAGTTTCGCCGACCTTGCGGATTGAAACACTGGCATCACAACGCATGGAGCCCTCGTCCATATTGCCATCACAAGTTCCCAAATAACGGACAATTGAACGCAGTTTTTTCAAAAAAGCTCCGGCTTCTTCAGGCGAGCGAAAGTCCGGTTTGGTAACAATTTCCATCAGCCCGACACCGCAACGATTAAAATCAATAAAAGTTTTGGTCGGGGAAATATCATGGATTGATTTGGCTGCATCTTGCTCGATATGGATACGCTCAATACCGATTTCTTTTTTGCTGCCGTCTTCCAAAGTTATTTCAACCTTGCCCTCGCCTACCAAAGGAAATTTGTCTTGAGTAATTTGATAGCCTTGCGGCAAATCAGCATAAAAATAATTCTTGCGGGCAAAAGCCGAGTGTTTGTTAATATGGCAATTTAAGGCCAATCCCGTTTTAACCGCCTGATGAACACACTCTTCATTTAAGGTGGGCAACATTCCCGGCATGCCGGCATCGACAAACGATACATTTTCGTTAACTTCCGAACCGTAATGAGTGGAGGCACCGGAATAAATTTTAGACTTGGAAATAATTTGGCAGTGAATCTCCAAACCGCAGACAATTTCCCAATCGGCATCTTTGCCTTTTAAAATCATCGCTGTCATCTTATTTATCTCCTCTAAATCCGACCTGTTTTTCCAAAGCCGAGGCCGCTTCAAATACTCTTTGTTCATCAAAGGGCTGCCCGATTATCTGCATACCCAGAGGCAGACCTTGTGAATTTAAGCCGATTGGCAAACTCATTGCCGGCAAGCCCGCTAAAGATATCGCCACGGTAAACAAATCATTGAGCCACATATTAATTGGATTCTCATGCATAGTCTTATCACCGATGGCAAAAGCTGCCCCGGTGGTGGTCGGGGTTAAAATAACATCGCACTTTTGGAAAGCCTCGATAAAATCATTACGAATCAAGCGGCGAACTTTTTGTGCCTTAACAAAATAAGCGTCATAATAACCGGCTGACAAAACATAAGTTCCCATCATAATACGACGTTTTACTTCTGCTCCAAATCCTGCAGTGCGTGAGTTGATATACATTTCATCAAGTGTATCACCATCAACTCTGATGCCATAACGCAAACCATCATAGCGTGCTAAATTACTTGAAGTTTCCGCCGGCATAATAATGTAATAAGTAGCCAAAGCATATTTGGAGTGCGGCAAAGAAATATCAACAATCTCCGCTCCTCTATCCTTCAACATTGCCGCGGCTTTATCCCAATATTTTGCAACTTCTTCATTCAAACCGTCGCTTCTGTATTCTTGCGGGATTCCGATTTTCATTCCCTTAACATTACCGCTCAAAAATTTGGTAAAATCCGGAACTTCTTTATTTTCCGAAGTGGAATCTTTAGCATCATAACCTGCCATATTTTTCAGCATAATCGCACAGTCTTCAACCGTCTTGGCAATTGGGCCTGCTTGGTCCAATGACGAGGCAAAAGCTATAATGCCATAACGCGAGCAACGACCATAAGTAGGCTTTATTCCGGTAACTCCGCAAAACGATGCCGGTTGGCGAATAGATCCTCCCGTATCAGTGCCGGTTG
>CAMOLN010000197.1 GCA_946618745.1 uncultured Alphaproteobacteria bacterium
TTTTGAATTTTAACCTTAATTAAGAGTATTGAAATGGCAAAAGCAGTAAAAGTTAAAGTTAAATTGGAAAGTACAGCTGGTACCGGTACATTTTATTTGGCAGAAAAAAATCCGAGAACTCATCCGGAAAAATTGACTTTGAAGAAATATGACAAGAAGTCAAAGAAACATGAAGAGTTCGTCGAGAAGAAATTAAAGTAATTCAGTTCTGCGAAATTGTATCTTAAACCGGTTGGAAACAGCCGGTTTAATTTTGTTTAAAGAAGATAATCGTTCAACCGATAAACCGTTTATGCTTTTATTTTTGGAATTCAGGCATTTAATTACAGCATTGAAAAGTTTGGGTCGTATCTGCGGAAGTAATATAGAAATTTTTTTAACTTAAAAGGCAGATAAACACCGAATGGTTTCAGTGCTTTTTTTATTTTAACAGGTTGGCTTTGGCATATTCTTTTTTGAGGTGTTCAATTTCAACTTCGGTATAACGTTGAGTAGTCGAAAGTGACGAATGTCCTAAAAGTTCTTGAATGGCGCGTAAATTAACACCGGCAGATAAAAGTTGAGTGGCAAAGGTATGACGAAGAGCATGAGGAGTGAGAGAATCCGGTAAATTCAGTTCTTCACGTAATTTTGCCAAACGACGTTGGACAATGCGGGGTAACAATCTTTCGCCTCTTGCGCCGACAAAAAGCGGGGCACCGGTTGTTTGGTTGTAAGGGCAAAGCGACAGGTATTCTTTAATTTGCCGGCGAGATATCGGAAGAAGAGGGACAATGCGTTCTTTATTGCCTTTGCCTTTAATGACAATAAAATCATTGGCAGTAATATCTCCAATATTTAGCGATATGGCCTCGGATATACGCAATCCGCTACCATAGAGTAAGGTGATAATGGCAGAATCGCGGGCTCCGATCCAATCAACTTTGTTTTCGGCAACGGTTCGGATAATGTCTTGAGCGTCATCGGCATTTAGGGCTTTGGGGAGAATTTTTTCCTGTCTTGGTGATGAGATAATTGACAGAACAGTATTAGTGATAATTTTTTTTCGGTTAAGATAATGAAAAAAACTGCGTAGAGCCGACATTTCACGGGCGATGGAGCTTTTAGTAATGCGATTAGCACTGCGATGACTTAAAAAGGCACGAAAAGCGGCGGCATCAATATTTTGCAGATCAGAGAGTTCAGCTGGGTTACCTAAATAATCTTGAAAAAAAGTGAAAAAAATTGCCAAATCACGTGTGTAAGCATCACAAGTGTGCAAAGAATAATCTTTGATTGAGGTGAGCCAATCAAGCCATGATGAAATATATTCATTTACCTCATTTGAGGCAGGAAAAGCGATTTTATTTTTCATAATGAAGAATTATATCAAAAAATATTTAATAATTTATTGACAAAATAAAATTCGGTTAATATGTTTATGACTATGAAATTAATTATTAACTAAATTTATATTATTATGAATGAAAATTCAGCCTTGAGGCATTTAGATTTACTGGCGAAGATTAGAGAAGGAGTTCTACATGCAGGTTTCAGAAGAGCTTCGTTGTCTCCTTCGTTATTGGATGAAGTATTGACAAGTAATGATGAAAAAGCTTTTACCTTTTTGATTAGGCAGCTTGTCGCTCAGGAAGGTAGAGTAAAAGAAATTCCGCTGAGCGTGCAGAAACAGATTTTGTCCCTAGCCGAAAAAGGGCAATTGGGTGAACTGAAGATGTTTATCAAGGTTTATCCTTTTGATTTCTCACTGCATCACGAGTTGCGTGTCATGGTTCAAAATCGAGATCTGTGTTTGGCCTATATCAAACAGTGGCCGCTTGCTGATTATGTGTTGGATCTTTTTTGGAGCAAAGCTTATGAAGTTGAAAAGGCTATCTATGTCTCCAATCATGAGGTGTCAAAAGAAATGGGCTTAAAAGTTTGGAAAAAAGTCGGTAACAATACTTACTTGTTGGAATTTTGCAAAATTTATCTGCATTATCATCCTGTCCCAAGAGGCTTGTTGGCAATGATTATTAATGAGCCAACTAAGAGTTATGAACTTCGCAACCTGATTGATTACTCAAATCAGCCGTTTTATCCTGAGGATGAAATTACACTGGTTTCTCAGGATAGTGAATTTTTGATGTTTTATCTCAAAAAATTCGGAGGCCTGTCTGAGCAAGCACAAGTGGCACTCTTGTCATCGGGTGATGACAATAAGATTTGTTGCTTTGCCGAGAAAGTCGGTGTTTGGATGGAAGATGCGCAACAAATGATTGTGCGCAACAAAATGCCCATTGATATTGTGAGATTTATTGCTGAGCATTTATGCGAGCCATTTAATGACATTAACAACATGCGATTGTGCGAGATTCTTCATTAGATGAAAAGCTTGTGATGAACTGTTATTGATAATGGTTTTTCACAGGCTTTTTTTGTGGGTAAATCATAAATACGAAAGCTAATAAAATTAAAAAAAGGTTGACAAAAATGTTTTTAGAATTTACATATGGAACATAAAATATTTTTTATTAAATAATTAAAAT